>CAJLUP010000006.1 GCA_905209865.1 uncultured Lachnospiraceae bacterium | reverse complement strand
TGAGATAAAGAAGACAGGGGAAAAAGAAGTGCTCAGCCCGCTTAACGGAAAAGTGATCCCGTTAAAGGAAGTACATGACGAAGTATTTTCAAGTGAAATGATGGGAAAAGGATGTGCGGTCATTCCATCTGAAGGAAAGATATACGCTCCTTTTGACGGCAGAGTTGTGGGACTTCTGGACAGTCATCATGCAGTCGGCATGGAAAGCGAAGATGGAGTAGAAATCCTGATCCATGTAGGAATGGATACAGTGAAGTTAAACGGAGAAGGATTTACGATCCATGTAGAAGAAGGACAGCAGGTGAAGGAAGGACAGCTTCTTCTTGAATTTGATATGGATAAGATACAGGCGGCGGGTTATGAAGTGACCACTCCGGTAATCGTTACAAACAGCGATGAATTCCCTGAAATCGTGACCGTGGCAAACAAAGAAGTTTCTCACGGAGAGGGATTGCTGAAAGTCAAATAAAGGTGAAAGTAAAATAAAAAGGAGGATTTACAAGATGGCATTATCAAATGATTTTTTATGGGGAGGAGCAGTTGCGGCAAATCAGCTTGAAGGCGGCTGGGATGAAGGCGGCAAAGGGATCAGCGTCATAGATGTAATGACAGGCGGAACGCATGAGAAGATGCGTGAGATTACAGACGGGATCGAAATGGATAAATACTATCCGAACCACAGGGCGATTGATTTTTATCATGAATACAAAAGCGACATTGCGTTGATGTCAGAAATGGGTTTTAAGTGTTTCCGTACAAGTATTGCATGGACACGTATTTTCCCGAACGGGGATGAAGCAGAGCCGAATGAAGAAGGGTTAAAGTTCTATGATGATATGTTTGATGAACTTTTGAAGTATGGAATTGAACCGGTCATTACGCTAAGCCACTTTGAGATGCCTTATCATCTGGCAAAAAAATATGGCGGATGGATCAATCGTAAGGTGATTGATTTCTTTGTAAACTATGCAGTGACAGTTATGGAGCGGTATAAAAGTAAAGTTAAATATTGGATGACGTTTAATGAAATCAATAATCAAAGTAATACGTCTGCCGATATTTTCGGATGGACAGATTCGGGCGTTCGTTTTTCGGAATATGAAAACAAGAAAAAGGCAATGTATCAGGCGGCGCATCATGAGCTGGTTGCAAGTGCGATCGTTGTGAAAAAAGGTCATGAGATTAATCCTGAGTTTCAAATCGGATGTATGTGTTCCTTTGTTCCGTTTTATCCGTATTCCTGCAATCCTGAAGATATTATGACTGCGGCAGAGTGTATGCACGAAAGATTTTATTTTTCGGACGTACATATGAGAGGCCATTATCCGGCTTATGCGAAAAAAGAGTGGGAGAGGGAAGGAACAAAACCGGAGATGTTTCCGGAAGACGAGAAGATTTTGGCGGAAGGAAAATGCGACTATCTTGGATTCAGCTATTATATGACAAATGCGGTGAAAGCAGATGCAAAAAAAGATACGGCAGAATCTCTGGATGGAAGTTCTCCGTATTCTGTACCAAACCCATATGTGAAGGCAAGCGATTGGGGATGGCAGATCGATCCTGTCGGATTGCGCTATGCCTTGGTCACTCTTTATGAACGTTATGAAGCTCCGCTTTTTATTGTAGAAAACGGATTCGGCGCTATTGATGTGCTGAAAGAAGACAAGACATGCGATGATGATTACAGGATCGCATATTTAAAAGAACATATTACCGAAATGAAAAAGGCGGTTGAACTTGACGGAGTAGACCTTATGGGATATACCCCGTGGGGATGCATTGACCTCGTATCATTTACAACAGGAGAAATGAAGAAAAGATATGGTTTTATCTATGTCGATATTGATAACGAAGGAAAAGGGAGCGGAAAACGGTATAAAAAGAAATCCTTTGGATGGTATCAAAAAGTAATTCAGTCAAACGGAGAAGAATTGTAATCCGAAAAAAGAAATAATGCGCATACCCCTTGATTTTTGAAGCCGTATATTCTATATTATAAATGATGTAAAAATTGCATCTTCTGTACAACCTAATGAATGAGGGCTTGTACTGGTTTCGACAGGGATCTTGAAGATGGAGAAGCTATCCGCAGGCTGATGCGTCAAATCGCAAACTTAAAATTAAACGCTAACGATAATTTCGAATTAGCTGCGGCCTAATTGCCGCATGTCGGCCCCGTGGCACTCACACCTCGGGAATCCGGCATCAACGATGTGAGAAACGATATTGGCAAAGCTTTGAGTCAATAGGCGTATCATGAAGCTACTGAAACCGTAAGGGTGTTAGTTCCCGTGCGGCATAGGGAATGAAAAAGAACTGACTATGATAGTAGAAGTACATGGGATAGGTTTTTGGACGCGGGTTCGATTCCCGCCAGGTCCATAAGGGGTATTAGCGCAGTTGGGAGCGCGCAACATTCGCATTGTTGAGGCCAGGGGTTCGACTCCCCTATACTCCACGGAATAAGCACCCATACAAAAATGATTGTTCGAAAGAACAGGATTTTTGTATGGGTGCTTTTGTGTTACAGACAATTTCATTTTGTTATTCGATTGCTTGCTCCTTCCATTATTTTATAATTTTCATTTTTTACAAAGTTAGATTGGAACGAAATTTAATTTACACAGATTTAACATAGCGCTGATTTTACATTTTACATTTGTTATTTAAGATAGTCAATGTGCAAGGGAGCACGGAAGAAAAGGCGAAATGCAAAGTTAGTTTTAGTTGGTTTTGCCAAATAAAGAGAAATAAAAAAGAATAAAAGAAAACAAAAAAGTGAAAAGTGGAAGCAAAAAGGAGATTGTAAGACTATGAAAATGAAAAAGTTTATTGCAGTTGTATCTATGGTAGGAATGTTGGCGGCAGCTATGACGGGATGTGGATCGGGAAATGATGACACAGCCGATGCGGACAAAACTGCAAATGCAGCAAATGCAGGAGACTGGGACAGTTCGAATGATATTACAGTTGTTTCCCGTGAGGATGGTTCGGGAACAAGAGGCGCATTTATCGAGCTGTTCGGAATTCAGGAAGAAGTTGACGGAAAGAAAGTTGACATGACGACAACAGAGGCTCAGATCACAAATAATACTTCGGTTATGATGACGACAGTTGAAGGAAATGAATATGCGATCGGATACATTTCTCTTGGTTCTCTTGATGACAAAGTTGTAAAAGCTCTTAAAATCGACGGAGCAGAAGCGACAGCAGAAAACATTGAAAATGGAAGCTATAAAGTATCCAGACCGTTTAATGTGGCGGTAAAGAAAGATCTGGACAATGAAGTGGCGAAAGATTTCATGAGCTTTATTATGAGTACAGAAGGTCAGAAAGTAGTAGAAGAAGCAGGTTACATACCGGTATCTGATGTGCAGGCTTATGCAGGAACAAAACCGGAAGGAAGCTTTGTAGTAGGCGGATCTTCTTCTGTAACGCCGGTAATGGAGAAGCTTGTAGAGGCATATAAAGAACTCAATCCAAATGCAAATATCGAACTTCAGGCATCTGATTCAACGACAGGTATGACATCTGCGATTGAAGGAAGCTATGACATCGGTATGGCTTCAAGAGAGTTGAAAGACGAAGAAAAAGAAAAACTTGACGCGACAGTGATCGCAACAGACGGTATCGCAGTAATTGTAAATAAAGAAAACCCGACAGAAGAAATGACATCTGATCAGGTAAAATCAATCTACCTCGGAGATGTACTTACATGGGATGAGATTGCCGAGTAAGATTTGGAATGAGAGAGTCTGTTCGGTGCGAACAGATAAAATGAAGAGGAAATCAATATGAAATCAAAAGCATGGACTGAAAAATTCATGCAGGGAGTGTTCTTTGTTGCCGCCTGTGCCTCGGTGCTGGCGGTAGCTCTCATATGTATCTTTTTATTTGCGAACGGAATCCCTGCAATCAAAGAGATCGGATTTGTCAAATTTATTACCGGAGAGATATGGAGACCGGGAAATGAATTGTTCGGTATCTTCCCTATGATTATCGGAAGTTTATATGTTACGGCAGGCGCGGTTATCATTGGTGTCCCGATCGGTGTTTTAACTTCTGTATTTATGGCAATGTACTGCCCGAAGAAAATTTACAGACCGCTGAAATCGGCAACAGAACTTTTGGCGGGAATTCCTTCTGTTGTATACGGATTTTTCGGACTGGTCGTCATTGTTCCGATCGTCCGTGATTTCGGAAGAATGTTAAAATCTGCGGGATTGGTAAAAACAGCAGGAGATGGAAACAGTATTCTTACAACATCTCTGATCCTCGGTATGATGATCCTTCCGACGATCATCGGAACAACAGAAAGTGCGATGCGGGCTGTTCCTGATCATTATTATGAAGGAGCGCTGGCGTTGGGGGCAACAAAAGAAAGGAGCATTTTCCGGGTGATCCTTCCGGCGGCTAAATCAGGTGTGATTGCAGGAATCGTACTGGGAATCGGACGCGCTGTCGGAGAGACGATGGCGGTGATCATGGTCGCGGGAAACCAGCCTCGGCTTGTGGGAAATATTTTAAAAGGAATCAGAACATTGACCGGTAATATTGTGATGGAAATGGGATATGCGACAGGGCTTCACAGAGAAGCGCTCATTGCAACAGGGGTCGTTTTGTTTGTGTTTATTCTGATTATTAATTTCAGCGTTGCGCTGCTCAAGAGGAGGACAGATCATGAGTAATAAAATGACAGTCGGTGACAGGCTGAAATCTTATATGAAGCACCCGGGATCGTTTCTTGTGATGCTGCTTGTCATGCTCGGAGCGTTGATTACATTTTCGGTACTTTTGTTTTTGATCGCATATATATTGATCAATGGAGTGCCTCATATAAAACCCTCTCTTTTTGAGTGGCATTATACGTCGGAAAATGCTTCGGTCATTCCTGCGTTTGTCAATACGATCGTTATGACGCTGCTGTCTCTTTTGATTGCGGTTCCGTTCGGTATTTTTTCGGCAATCTTTCTTGTGGAATATTCAGGAAGAGGCAATAAATTTGTAGAAGTGATCCGTCTGACAACGGAGACACTTTCAGGAATTCCTTCGATTGTATACGGACTGTTCGGAATGTTGTTTTTTGTAAATACGCTGGACTGGGGATTTTCGATTTTGGCAGGAGCATTTACGCTGTCTATCATGATCCTTCCGCTTATTATGAGGACGACAGAAGAAGCGTTAAAATCAGTTCCTGATTCTTACAGGGAAGGAAGTTTCGGACTTGGAGCAGGAAAACTTCGCACCGTATTTCGAATTGTGCTTCCGTCGGCAGTTCCGGGAATTTTGGCAGGGGTGATCCTTGCAATCGGAAGGATTGTCGGGGAAACAGCGGCGCTGATCTACACAGCGGGAAGCGTGGCGCAGATCCCGAGCAGCGTTCTGGGGTCGGGACGAACATTGGCAGTTCATATGTACCATTTGTCAAGCGAAGGGCTTTATATGAATCAGGCATATGCGACAGCGGTGATTTTGCTTGTTTTAGTAGTAGGGATTAATGCGTTGTCAGGTGCGATTGCACGGAAACTGACGAAAGCATAAGAAGAAGTAAGAAAGGAAATAAGGATGTCAAAGATAAGTATTAAAAATCTGGATCTGTATTACGGGGATTTTAAAGCCCTTAAAAATATAAATCTGGAAATCGAGGAAAATAAGATCACTGCGTTTATCGGACCATCCGGTTGTGGAAAATCAACATTACTAAAATCCATCAACCGTATGAATGATCTAGTGGAAGGCTGTCGTATAGACGGTGAAATTTCTTTGGACGGACAGAATATTTTCAAAGGGATGGACGTTAATCTTTTGAGAAAACGTGTCGGAATGGTATTTCAAAAACCGAATCCGTTTCCGATGAGCATTTATGATAATATTGCGTTTGGTCCCAGAACACATGGAATCCGTTCGAAAGCGAAGTTGGATGACATTGTAGAACAGTCACTTCGAAATGCGGCAATCTGGGATGAATGTAAAGACAGATTGAAAAAGAGCGCGCTGGGAATGTCTGGAGGACAGCAGCAACGACTTTGTATAGCAAGGGCGCTTGCGGTAGAACCGGAAGTTCTTCTTATGGATGAGCCGACATCAGCCCTTGACCCGATCTCTACGTCAAAGATCGAAGACCTTGCGATGGAACTGAAAAAAGATTATACTATTGTCATGGTTACGCATAATATGCAGCAGGCTGTGCGCGTGTCCGACAATACGGCGTTTTTCCTTCTTGGGGAAGTTGTGGAATATAATAACACAGAGAAATTGTTTTCGATACCGTCAGATAAAAGAACAGAAGATTATATCACAGGGAGGTTTGGTTAAATTATGCGTAACAGATTCGACAGACAGCTTCATTTATTGGATGAACAACTTACACATATGGGGGAATTATGTGAGACAGCCATTGCAAAAGCAACGCACGCATTAAAAGATGGAAGTATCGAGCAGGCGAAAGTGATCATTGCCGAAGATGAGGAGATCGATCAGATTGAGAAGGATATCGAGAGGCTTTGCCTGAAACTTCTTCTTCAGCAGCAGCCGGTTGCAAAGGATCTGCGCAGAATTTCGGCGGCGCTTAAGATGATTACGGATATGGAGCGTATCGGAGATCAGACGTCTGATATCGCAGAGATTATTCTTTCTTCCAAAGGAGCTGCGGCTACAGATGAGATCCATGTGATCGGAACGATGGCGTCTGAGGTAAGCAAGATGGTTCGCAGCAGCGTTACGGCATATGTTGAGAAAGATTTAGAGCTGGCGCGAAGTGTGATGAAGGCGGACGATGAGATCGATCAGTATTTTGAGGAAGTGCGTGATGAGATGATTGAGTTTATCAGAGAAGAGAAAGGCGAAAATGGAAAACGCATTTTTGATCTGATCATGGTGACAAAATATTTGGAACGCATTGGAGATCATGCCACGAATATTGCTGAGTGGGTAGAATTTTCTATCACAGGAGTTCATAAAGAACATGCCCTCATTCATGCAGAATAAAAAACACAAGAGAAATATGGCAGTATAGAAGCGACAAGAGATAGGACAAATAATAAACAGGAAAATAAAAGAAAACAGAGATAGAAGCAAAAGGAAGTAAAGGAGAACGTAAAGTATGATATATTGCGTGGAAGATGACGATAATATCAGAGAACTTGTCATATATACATTGGAGACAACGGGGCTTAAAGCCAGAGGCTTCGCGGATGGTTCTGCCTTTACGGAGGCTCTGGCGTTTGATACGCCGGAGCTTGTTTTGCTTGATATTATGCTGCCCGGAGAAGATGGGATGGAGATTTTGAAGAAATTAAAATCTTCTACCAAGACAAGAAATATTCCGGTAATCATGGTCACGGCAAAAGGGTCGGAGTATGATAAGGTAATCGGTCTGGACTCGGGAGCAGACGATTATGTGACAAAACCATTTGGAATGATGGAGCTTGTTTCCCGTGTCAAGGCAGTTTTGCGCAGAAGCGGAAAGACGGAAGATCGGACAGATCCGGAAGTCGAGGGCGTCCATATAGATGTAAAAAAACATGAGGTTACCGTAGATGGACAGGAAGTGGCGCTTACGCTGAAAGAGTTTGAACTTTTGGAAAAATTAATGAGAAATCAGGGGATTGTTCTGACAAGGGATCAGCTTCTGACGGAAATCTGGGGGTATGATTTTGACGGAGAGACAAGAACCGTAGACGTACATATCCGAACCCTTCGTCAGAAATTAGGAGAAAAGGGCGAGATCATTCAGACAGTACGCGGAGTCGGGTATCGCGTGGGAGGAACGGCATGAGCATCAAAAGAAAGATTCAAAAGAGTATGACAGTCATTCTGACAGTTACGCTCATCCTCTCTTATATGATCCTTTCGGTTATCCTGTATAACCGGAATATGTCTCTGCTTCAGACAGAAGTAAAGCAGGAGGCGGCATATATCCGTGAGGCGATTAATCTGTCTGACAGTAATTATATGAAACAAATGGACGAGGTTGTAGTCAGTACAAGGGTCACGCAGATCAACGCAGACGGAACTGTACTTTATGATTCCCGCAGAGATGCAGAAGTTCTTAAGAATCATGGAAATCGTAAGGAAGTCAAGGAGGCGCTTTCAAAAGGAGAAGGCGCAGATGTAAGAAAGTCGGAAACCGTCGGGAAAGATATGTATTATTATGCTCTTCTTTTGGATGACGGGACTGTGCTGCGTGTGTCAAAGTCGATAGATAATCTGGCAAGTACGGCTGTCAGTCTTATGCCGATCATGGGAATGCTTGCATGTTTGACGATTTTATTTGCCTTTGCACTTGCAAGGTGGCAGACGAATCGATTGATCAAACCAATCAATGAATTGAATTTGGAACGACCGTTGGACAATGATGTTTATGAGGAGTTAAGTCCTTTGTTAGAAGCGATGGATAGACAAAACAGAGAGAAAGAAGCGGTTGCGAACATGAGGAAAGAGTTTTCTGCAAATGTGTCGCATGAATTAAAAACGCCGCTCACATCGATTTCCGGTTATGCGGAGATTATGAAAAACGGATTAGTCCGGCCTGAAGATATTCCGGTATTTTCCGAGCGTATCTACAAAGAAGCGCGCAGGCTGATCTCTTTGATCGAAGATATTATTAAGTTATCAAAACTGGATGAAGAATCAGTGGAACTGGAAAAAGAAGAAGTGGATCTTTATGAATTGACAAGGGAGATTATCAGCAGACTTTCGCCACAGGCGGCGCAGAAGAATATCAGGATCGAGCTTTCAGGAGAGCATGTAAAATATTTCGGAATCCGTCAGATTTTAGATGAAATGATCTATAATATTTGCGAAAATGCAGTAAAATATAACTATGACAACGGAAAAGTTTCTGTCTGGGCGGGAAATACATTAGACGGACCTAAGATCAGTGTTGCAGATACTGGTATCGGAATTCCTGTGGAACATCAGGAACGTATTTTCGAACGTTTTTACAGGGTAGATAAAAGTCACTCAAAGGAGAGAGGCGGAACCGGACTCGGACTTTCAATCGTGAAGCATGGGGCGCTTTTGCATGGGGCGAAAGTCAGTGTGGAAAGTGAAGAAGGAAAAGGAACAAAGATGAGCATACAGTTTGTGTGAACGTGAAAAAAGAGATCGTACAGATTAAAATATAATTTCTCAATGAAAGGACTTGGAGACAGGTCCTTTTTTCTTACATAGAAAATTTTATTCCGGTGCAGGGAAAAACATCTCGAGAAAGTGCAAAATACATCTTTATTCTTATAAAGAAAAGTTTTAAAATTTGTTGAAAAATTATAATATTGTGCTATGATACATATAACAAATTCCGAAAGGAGGACGCTATGATCATAGAAGTTGATTTTAACAGTGATGAAGCAATCTATATCCAGCTTTGCAATCAGATCATTATGGGAATTGCCACATCGGATATTCATGAGGGGGATTCGCTTCCGTCAGTGCGGCGGCTTGCAGATACGATCGGAGTCAACATGCATACAGTGAATAAGGCGTATAGTGTACTGAAGCGGGAAGGGTATATTAGTTTGGATAAGAGAAGGGGAGCTGTGATCGCCCTTGATATTGACAAATTAGAAGAACTGCAGATGATGAGGAGACAGCTTCAGATCGTTCTTGCAAGAGGATGCTGTAAAAATATTTCACGACAGGAAGTACATGAATTAGTGGATGAGATATTTGACGACTATGAGTGATATGTTTTGGTGTATTTGAAAACAAAATAATTGACAGGAGGAGTTTATGCATATTTCATATACGAAACAGGCGGCAAATGCTATTAAGTATGCCGCGAAGAAAGCGAAGGAGATGAAGCATCCTTATATCGGTACGGAACATCTGCTGCTTGGACTGAGGGAGGAATATTCGGGCGTAGCAGGACAGGTGCTTGCTAAAAACGGAGTTGAGTCAGAGAAGATCGTGCAGCTTATGGATGAATTGATCGCTCCGCAGGAGGAAGTATTTGCTTTACAGAAACCGAAGGAGAGTCCGAGGCTTCGCTATATTCTTGAGAACAGTGAGAAGGAGGCACATCGTCTTCGAACGGCAGACGTCGGAACGGAGCATTTACTTTTGTCCATGATCCGAGATGTGGATCGTGTCGCTGCAAGAATTCTGATCACATTGAATATCAGTCTTCAAAAGCTTTTGAAAGATATTTTAAATGCTTCAGGAGTCGATCCGAAAGAATATCAGGAAGAGATCCAGGACGAGGTGAAAGGCGGCGGTTCTGTACTTGAACAGTATTGTACGGATATGACGGCGCGGGCAGAGGAAGGAAAGCAGGATCCTGTTGTGGGACGGGATGAAGAGATGTACCGTCTGATGCAGGTGCTCAGCCGCAGAACGAAAAATAATCCTTGTCTGATCGGAGAACCGGGTGTGGGAAAGACGGCAGTTGTAGAAGGATTGGCGCAGCGCATAGCAGCCGGCGTTGTTCCGGAGAAGATGAAAAAGAAACGGATCTATACGCTGGATCTTCCGGGGATGATCGCCGGATCAAAATATCGCGGTGAGTTTGAAGAACGTATGAAAGGTCTGATTTCAGAAGTGGAATCTGATGGAAATATTATCCTGTTTCTTGATGAGATCCATACGATGATCGGAGCCGGAGGCGCAGAGGGCGCGATTGATGCGTCCGGTATTTTAAAGCCTTCTCTTGCGAGAGGGGAGCTTCAGCTTATCGGGGCGACAACGATTACGGAATACCGCAAATACATTGAGAAAGACGCGGCGCTTGAGCGGCGGTTTCAGCCGGTGTCGGTAGAAGAACCGACGAAGGAGCAATGCCTGGAGATCTTGAAAGGACTAAAGGGAAGATATGAGACTCACCATAAAGTGAAGATTCAGGACGCAGCGCTTGAGGCGGCGGTTTCCATGTCGGAAAGATATATTACAGACCGCAATCTTCCTGATAAAGCGATTGACGTTCTGGATGAGTCTTGTTCTAAAGTGAGCTTAAAGGGATATAAAGTTCCGGAAAATCTGACGGCTTTTGAATTTCGGCTGAAAGAAGTGGAAAAGCAGAAAGAAGAGAGTATTAAAAACGGACGCTTCGAGGAAGCTTCGCTTCTACAGAAAGAACAAGAAGAAGCAGAACGGAAATTAGGACAGATGAAGAAGCGTTTTGAGAGAAAAACAGCATCGATCCATCCGGAAGTGAGAGAAGAAGATATCGCGGAAGTCGTTTCTGCGTGGACGAAGATTCCTGTTCAAAAACTTGCGGAGAGTGATACAGATCGGTTAAAGAAGCTGGAAAGTGTTCTTCATCAGAGAGTGATCGGTCAGGAGGAAGCTGTGACGGCAGTCTCCCGAGCTGTGAAGAGAGGACGGGTAGGACTGAAGGATCCGAGGCGCCCCATCGGTTCGTTCCTGTTTCTCGGACCGACAGGCGTTGGTAAGACCGAACTGTCCAAAGCGCTTGCAGAGGCAATGTTCGGCAATGAGGACTCAATGATTCGTGTAGATATGTCGGAGTATATGGAGAAACATTCGGTTTCCAAGATGATCGGATCGCCTCCGGGATATGTAGGACATGAGGAAGGCGGGCAGCTCAGCGATCAGGTGAGAACCCATCCGTATTCGGTTCTGCTGTTTGATGAGATCGAGAAGGCGCACCCGGATGTGTTTAATATCCTTTTGCAAGTGCTGGATGACGGACACATTACGGATTCAAAAGGGCGGAAAATCGATTTTTCTAATACGGTGATCATCATGACGTCAAACGCAGGGGCGAAGGCGATCGTAGAACCTAAAAAACTGGGATTTGCAGCGAAAGATGATCCGTCCGGTGATTATAAACGGATGAAACAAAATGTGATGGATGAGGTGAAACAGATTTTCCGACCGGAATTTTTGAATCGTATCGATGAAATTATCGTATTCCATGCACTTGAAAAGTCGCATATGAAGAAGATTGTTACGCTCATGTGCCGCGATTTTATAAAACGAATCGAAATGCAGATGGATATTCATTTGACATTGCGGGAATCTGCAAAAGCGCTGATCGTAGAAAAAGGAACAGATGCAAAATACGGAGCAAGACCGCTTCGCCGGGCGCTGCAGACAGAGCTGGAAGATAAACTTGCAGAGGCAATCCTCAACGGAGAAGTAAAATCCGGTGATTATATTGAGGCAGGAACAGTGAAGAAAACGATTCGCTTCATTCAGAAAGAGAAAACTGTATAAAGGGAGTTCACAGGATTTTACAGTGCGGCAGCCGATATTGGCTTATGTAAATAAATTGTTATTTTTTAGTCAATATTCACAGATATTTCAGTAGAAAAATCAGGTGTTTTATATTATAATGATACAAAGGTCAAAGGAATGCGGATGACAATGATTTAAGGAAGACATATCCTGTGATCACATTGTGAAATACTTAGGAGGAAAATGAAGATGGCAGCAGTGAAAGAATTATTGCGCGCGGAAAATGACGGAAGTCTCAGTTTCGGAGACTATACTCTTTCAGCAAAGACAAAAAAGGATAACTATGAATTTGAAGGAGATATTTATAAAGTAAAAACATTTTCAGAGATTACAAAACTTGAGAGGAACGGAATGTTTGTTTATGAATCTGTTCCGGGAAGCGCAGTAGAAGGATTCAAAGAGACCGACTCGGAAGTGGCGTTTTCGGTTTCTGCACAGGGAGACGTTCAGTTTACTTTAGAATTAGAGCCGGAATGCGAATATGAGGTGTTCATTGACGGAGAGTCCGCAGGAAAGATGCGCACAAACTTAAGCGGAAAGCTTAGCGTCAGCGTGGAACTTTCAGAAGGGCAGGAAGCAACGATAAAGGTTGTAAAATGCTAATATATTGATAAAAGTTTACAAAGAATTAAAATAGTTTCAGGGTGGATGCTGTATCCACCCTGTTTATCTTAAGAAGGAGAACGGATGGCAAAAGGAAAGAAGAGTATCTTTTTCTGTCAGAACTGTGGACATGAAGAAGCAAAGTGGCTGGGGCAGTGCCCGGGATGCGGTGAATGGAATACATTTGTAGAAGAAAAGATTGACAGCGGAGTGACAAAAGGAAGTACGCAGGGGGCAAGGGCGGTTCGGGAATCGGTCAGAGATGCAAAAGTGATTCCGCTGAATGATGTGACGGCGGACGATGATGTGAGATGCATCACCGGGATTAAAGAGCTTGATCGTGTACTTGGAGGGGGAATTGTTCCGGGTTCGCTTGTACTTGTAGGAGGAGATCCGGGAATTGGAAAGTCTACCCTGCTTCTTCAAGTATGCAGAAGGTTGGCGGATAAAAAGAAAATTTTATATATTTCAGGGGAAGAGTCGCAGGCGCAGATTAAATTAAGAGCGAATCGCATGGGGAAATTTTCGGATGGACTGCTTCTTTTGTGCGAGACGAATTTAGAGATTATAAGAGGAGTGATTGAAAAGGAATGTCCGGAACTTGTCGTGATCGATTCCATTCAGACGATGTACAGTGAAGACGTTTCATCTGCGCCCGGAAGCGTGTCGCAAGTAAGAGAATCTACAAATGTGTTTATGCAGTTGGCAAAAGGGCTTTGTATTCCAATTTTCATAGTCGGTCATGTGACGAAAGAAGGAACGGTGGCAGGACCAAGAGTATTAGAGCATATGGTTGATACGGTACTTTATTTTGAAGGCGACCGTCATGCGTCTTACAGGATTTTGCGCGCTGTGAAGAACAGATTTGGTTCGACAAACGAGATCGGTGTATTTGAGATGCGGCAGACCGGACTTGAGGAAGTGGAAAATCCGTCAGAATATATGTTGAGCGGCAGACCGGAGCAGTCGGCAGGATCGGTTGTCGCCTGTTCTATGGAAGGAACGCGTCCCATTCTGATCGAGATTCAGGCGCTTGTATGCAGAAGTAATTTCGGAATGCCGAGAAGGACGGCGGCAGGAACAGATTATAACAGAGTCAATCTTCTTATGGCAGTATTGGAAAAACGTCTTGGAATGGCGCTGTCGAATTCCGACGCGTATGTCAACATTGCAGGAGGAATACGGATGAATGAGCCTGCCATTGATCTTGGAATCATTATGGCGCTTGTTTCCAGTTATCGCAATCGGCCTGTTGATGAGAAGACGATCGTTTTTGGAGAAGTGGGATTAAGCGGGGAAGTCCGCGCGGTCAATATGCCGGAACAAAGAGTTGCAGAGGCGAAAAAGTTAGGTTTTGAGACATGTATTCTTCCGCAGGTGTGCATGAAAATGGTAAAAGATGTGAAAGGAATCCGGCTGATCGGAGTGAAAAGCGTCAATGAAGCAGTCGGGATGATCTGAGGCTTGTAAAATATGCGGTTGTAGAGATGGTATAAACAGAGTAGAAAACGGCATGGTTAGTCGCTGTTAATAGTAGAGCGAATCGTTGTATCCTTTTAATGGAGGTTACAGCGATTTTTCGTTTTTTGTGGCAGTAGTCTATTGACAAAATGTGGGGGGGTGGTAACATTTGTATGTCAATAAATTATAACATGTGTATGCTTGTTTTATTTAGATGATTTTGTGTTTAAAAAGTCATGCAATATGCATGGTGAAAATTTAAGAAGGGGGAAGCCTTATGAAATTGAAAAAAATTTTAGTAGCAACTCTTACGACATCAATGCTTTTTTCGGGAATCGCTTTTACAGGAGTTGGAGTAACAGAAGTACAGGCGGTTAATGAAGAAAGTCAAGCAGCAAGACAGATAGCAGGGAATAATATTGCCAACGGTTCTGGGATTGTTGCTTATTCGGGACAGACCGCCCCTTATGGTTCGGAATATTTGATGGATACTGGTGGAAACAATGAAAGTAACGATAATGCGAGATGGCTATCTGGTGTTGCATCAAAGAATGGAACAACTCCGACAGGAAATACATCATATATTGTGTATGATTTGGGAGAGAATGGACCACGCAGTTATGAAGGAATAAAATTAAGATTCCATAATAAAGCTTTCGCAACAAATTACAAAATTTATACAAGCGATATTAATAACTATGACAATAATCAGACAAGGATTACTCCAGAGTCAGATGGATGGAGAGTAATTGATACATTTGCACGTACGAACTATGATGCAAATACAACATTCCCATTAGATGAATTGGGAAAACAGACCGGATTAGACAGATATATTTTGTTCTGTTTTACTGATATGAATTTAAAAGGTGGAGCTAATGTTAGTAATCAAATTTCAATCCGTGAAATTGAGATTTATCATCAAGCAATTACAAGTATTACATTGCCGGAAAGTAAAGATATGACAGTGGGAGGGAAAGACACACTGGAAGTTACAATAGCACCGGATAATGCTACATACCAAGATGTTATTTGGTCGGCAGAAAATATCTCTGACGACACGGGTTCGACAACAACAGGAGATGTAGTGACTGTTGACAATGGGCAAGTAACGGCAAATTGTCCGGGGAAAGCACGTGTGACAGTGACATCTAAGGATGATGCGACAAAAACTGCAAGCTGTGTTATTACGGTTCAAGAAAACAAGGGTGACTTGAATTTAGCCATTGAAGAAGCTGGAAAGTTACAGCAGGCAGACTATACTGAAAGTTCATGGAAAACATTTACGGATGCTTTAACAGGAGCAGAAGGGGTTCGTAATGACATTTATGCAACAACAGATGAAATTGAAAATGCGATCAGTACATTGATGGAAGCACAAAATGCATTGGAGAGAGCATATAAAGTAACAGTTGATGGACAAGAAGTTGCAAAAGGTGCATACAATACAGTGGCTACACTTACTGCTCCGGAGGCTCCGGAGGGTCAGAAGTTTGCCGGCTGGGTATTAGATGGAAAAGTAGTAAGTACAGAAACTGTATACTCAATAGCAATTTCAGGTGATCTTGATTTCACAACAAAGTTTGTCAATATTGAAGAAGAAGTGACTCAAGAACCGGCAGCGCTTTTGAACGAAGTGATTATGACAACGGTAACATCTACAAAAAGTAAAGTTACATTTGTGAATCAAATCGTTATTCCGAAAGGATATAAAGTTGCAGAAGCAGGTTTTGCATATACAAAAGATGCGAGTTTGAATGAATTACACGGTGAGAACGGAATTCTAAACGATTCTAGAATTAAAAAAGTAGCAACAACAAGGTTGAATAAAAATGGACAATTTTCTGTTACATATACAAAGGTAACGAAAGGTTCCAATATTCATAGTGAGGTATATGCAAGATTGATTACACCTGCGGGAGAATCTGTTTGGGTATATTCACCATTGACAACTACAGTAATTAAATAGGAGAGAGAAAAATGAAAAAGGCTTTTGTAGAACCAAAATTAGAAATCAGTATGTTTGAGTATGAGGAGTTAATGACTGTATCGACACCTGGCATTGATACTGATGATGGGCTTGGTATTCCTGAAATTGAAGGTGGAGAGGATATGTAGATTATGAAAAAAATTGTATTCATTGCATGTCTGATATTGTTGACAGGATGTAGTGATACGTCAAAGAACTCGTCCGGTGATAAAGTTGAGGATAATCGTGATATGGCAGAAGAAGTAGAAGTGGAAGACGGTTACGATGTACCTGAAATAAATATTGAGATGGAAGAGTAGTATTTATATATGGAATGTTAGAAAAAGCAGCGTTGCTAAAGCAAGGTTTTTAGCGCGCTGCTTTATGCATATAGGAGAATTTGATGTTTTATAAAATTGGAGATGTAATTGTCAGATTTAACGGGAATAGTTCTTTTGCAAAAACGGAATGTTTGCCTTATATGGTTGAAGAGGAAGCGTTTGAGGATTTTATAGAGTTATCTTATACGAATGAGGATTTATGTCGTTATAAAGATAAATTAGGGTGTGGGGCGATTTTTGAATATAACTATACTATGAATTGTTTTGCGAAAGAAATAATTACTTATGATGCTTTTTGTTATCATTCTTCAGCATTATCAGTTGACAGAGAAGGGATTCTCTTTTCAGCAGATTCTGGGATAGGTAAGTCTACACATGCTCGATTGTGGATGCAATATATGAATAACAATCACAATATAGTTGTTTTGAATGACGATAAGCCGTTAGTGCGTATTATCGGGAAAAAACCGATTGTTTATGGAACACCTTGGGCAGGCAAGCATGCTATTCACAGCAACGGAAGTGCTCCTATAAAAGCACTTGTTTTTTTAGAACAGGCATTAGTTAATAGCATAGAAAGAGTTCCTGTGAATCAGGTATTTGATTTAGTTTTTGCGCAAGTATTGGGCGGGAAGGATCGAGAACATCTTTATCATTTGATGGAGTTGTTAGATATGTTTATTAGACAAGTCCCAATATATAAGCTGCGTTGCAATATAAGTGAAGAAGCAGTAAGGTTGGTTTATGATACAATATGGAGAAAAGAAGATGAAGATTAGAACAGGGTTAATGATGAGAAATGTAGCAGGTAGTTATGTGGTAGTGGCTGCAGGTAAGGAAGCTATTGATTTTAATGGTATGATCACTTTGAACGAAACAGGAGCTTTTTTGTGGAATAAGCTCGTAGAAGGATGCACAGAGGAAGAGTTGGTAAGTTCATTGTTAGAAGAATATGACGTATCTTTTGAACAGGCGAAAGTCAGTGTAGAGAATTTTGTGAAAGAAGTTAAGGAAAATAATTTTGTTGAAGAATAAATATACGGTTGAATTTGACAGCTTAATGGAAATAATAGAAACTAAGTTATCTCAAGGTAGCGAAGTGATTATATTAGCCACAGGTAATAGTATGATGCCGTTATTTAAACATAAAAGAGATCAGGTTTGTCTGATCAAAGAAAGAAATTTGAAGAAATATGATATGATTCTATACCGGAGATTAAATGGACAATATGTCTTACATCGTATTGTGGGTAAAAATAGTGATGGGTTTATTTTGCGGGGGGATAATCAACTGGAGAATGAGTATTCAATTCAACTAGAACAAGTAATTGCAAAAGTTATTAGTTTTAAGCGTAAAGGCAAAGATTATCGGTGTACTAATTTGATATATTCTTGTTATGCGCGAGTATGGGTGAATACATGCTGGTTGAGGCATCTTATTTTAAAAATAAAAGTTGTTTTATCCACATTTTCTAGTGTGTGGAAATAATGTTTCCCCAATATAGGAAAATATTGAAAAAATACGATGGAAAAAATATGGAAAAAATATGCGGTTGTAAAAATGGGGTAAGTAGAGTATAATAACAGTAAGTTGAAAGAGAAATGAACCTGGGATGTGCGATACCCTTGTTATTTTGAACCTACATTAGTTTAAACGGGATTCCTATATTTCTGTAATATGTCAGGCCTCCGATAGCAGTGGACGACAAAAAAGCAGATGCGGTTGCCCACCTAGCCGTGGCTAGGACTCAAAATACAAGGAACGGCATTTTGGGGAATTGCAAAAGATAAAGGCGGTCGTCCTGTACGGCCGCTTTTTGCAATGGCGATGACATAAGTCCGGGCTTGCCCGAGATCTTGGCGGCCGCTTCCAATCCCGGAATATGCCTTTTGGCGCTTTCAGTGATTCAAATGAAATTAAAATGGAATTGTAAATGTAAATATGAAAAAGTGGGAAAAGACAAAGAATCAGATATTTAAAGTTATTATAACAATCAATTCACATCATACAGGCGCTTATGCAGCACAGGCGGCTTATTTTTTTGTGCTGTCCTTGATTCCGATCTTTTTGCTTCTTCTAACGATGGTGCGGTTCACTCCGGTGACTATGAGTGAAGTGATGAAAGCAGTGCTTCAGGTGTTTCCTGAGAGTGTAGCGCCGATGATTCGTTCAATCGTATCTCAAGTATATTTCCAATCCGGGACGATCGTTCCGGTGACGATTCTCGTGGCGCTTTGGTCAGCGGGAAAAGGAGTTCTTTCTGTTACGTCGGGATTAAACAGTATTTGTGAAAATATGGAGACGCGTAATTATTTTTATTTGAGAATCAGGGCGTCATTTTATACAGTTATCTTCCTGTTGGCAATCGTAAGTTCTCTTGTATTGTCGGTATTCGGAAATCGGATCAGCGTGATGGTGTATGAACATATCCCGTTTTTGAGTAAAGTTGTTGAATTTATTATTCGGATCAGAACGTTCGTTACATTTATTGTACTGACCATTTTTTGGGATCTTGTGTACCGATTCCTTCCGAACCGCAGGAATCTGCCGAAAACAACCCTTCGAAAACAGCTTCCCGGTGCAGTGTTCACAGCATGCGGCTGGCTGCTTTTGTCGTTCTTCTTTTCGGTATATCTTGATGTATTTAAAGGCTTTACAAGTATGTACGGAAGTTTGACAACGATTATCCTTATTATGCTTTGGCTGTATGGATGTATGTACATTATACTGCTGGGCGGTGAGATCAATGCGCTTTTAGAAAAATATTTACAGAAGCGGGCGAGAAATTCAGAAAACCTCAAGCAGAAAATCAAGAACAAAACCGAAGAATAAAACAGAAGCATAATCCCCCGGATAAAAGCATAGTCTTTTGTTACGGGGGTGATTTATTATTGATCTACGTTGTGGAAAAGGGAGATACTTTGTCAAAAATTGCGGCAAGTTCGGGAGTTCCTGTTTGGAAGATTGTTTATGATAATCAACTGCAGGATAAGAATCAGATCGTGCCGGGGCAGGCTTTGCTTTTGTTAAAAGTGAAGGAAGGACAGGAGGAAGAAGATGAAAAGGATGAACAGATCAGTCTGGCAGAAGGAAAAACTGTCGGGGGATATGCCTATCCGTTTATAGATGCGGAAATATTGGAACAATCCTTTCCGGCATTGAAAGAACTTCTTGTTTTTTCTTATGGTTTTACGTTTGAAGGAGATTTGATTTTGCCTGCGCAGGATGATCTCTGGCTCGTAGAGACGGCTTGGCGTCACGGAGCAAAGCCGCTCATGGGTTTGACGCCGTTTTCGGGCGGAGCGTTTAATAATCAGCTTGTAAAAGTTCTTGTAGAAAATGCAGAAGTACAAGAACGGCTTTTGGAGCAGCTTTTGGAGGAAGTTGAGAAGCGGGGGTTTGCTGGGGTAAATATTGATTTTGAATATGTTTTGCCTGAAAATAAAGAGCAGTATGCGCAGTTGATTCAAAAGATGCGGGAAAGTATGAACAAGAAAGGGTATACGGTGTCTGTTGCAGTTCCGCCGAAAGTGTCCGACAGGCAGAAAGGTCTGCTTGTAGAAGGGGTAGATTATAAGCTGGTAGGAGAAAGTGCAGATTACGTTTTCCTCATGACTTATGAGTGGGGATATACTTACGGGCCGCCGATGGCTGTAGCGCCGCTTGATAAAGTACGGCAAGTGGCAGAATACGCGCTTGGGCAGATTCCGGCAGAAAAGCTTATCTTAGGAATTCCAAACTATGGGTACGACTGGCAGCTTCCTTATGAGCGGGGAATTACAAAAGCGCGGACGATCGGAAATATAGAGGCGGTGAATCTTGCTGTGTCGCAGGGTTCGGATATCCAGTATGCTCCAACTGCCCAAAGTCCGTGGTTTACTTATAAAACAGGCGGGATGGAACATGTGGTCTGGTTTGAAGATGTCAGAAGTATCCAGGCAAAATGGAAGTTGGTTCAAGACTTAGATCTGGCAGGCGCCTGGTATTGGAATTTAATGAGGAAATTTCGGAGCAACTGGCTGATGTTGTAATCGTTATTGTCAGATGACGAATCTCATTTTCGACATGATTTTTTTGCTTTGGAAATAATTTTCTTCATTGTGCATACGTGGAACTTCCTTTTTTGCACCAACCCATTAATTGCTTTATGTCTTTGATCTCAAGCCCGGATTTCTTCAGACATTCGATGATTCGCAAAGCTTCGATTTCTTAAGTATTGTGAAAAATTGCAGAACAAATACTTGACATGAAGTTAGGTTTAGGCTTTATGATATTAAATGAAGATATTGATGTCAATGAAAAGGAGACGATGTATTATGAATGGAAATTTTGTTTACTGCAATCCTACGAAGCTTTATTTCGGCGAAGATTCCCTTGATTTTTTGAATGAGGAGCTTCCTAAATATGGGAAAAATGTTGTGCTTGTTTACGGTGCAGGTTCGATTAAAGAAAATGGAATCTATGATAAAGTAATAAATATATTAAAAAAGAATGAAAAAAATATCGCTGAGATTGCCGGGGTTATGCCGAATCCGACTTTGGCAAAATTATATGAAGGAATTGAGATTGCCAGAAATCATAATGCAGATCTGCTGCTTGCGGTAGGCGGCGGATCGGTATGTGATTATTCTAAGGCGGTGTCTGTATCAGTGAACTGTACGGAAGATCCGTGGGAGAAATATTTTGTGCGGTTTGATGAGCCTGATTGTGAGATCGTTCCGGTTGGTTGTGTTCTGACTATGGTCGGAACAGGATCGGAGATGAACGCGGGATCGGTTATTACAAATGAGAAGACGAAGCAGAAGATCGGTCATGTGTTTGCAGATGAGAAGATCATGCCGAGATTTTCGATCTTGAATCCACGTTTTACAATGACACTGCCGCATTATCAGATGGTTTCCGGAATTTATGATATTTTTAATCATATCTGTGAACAGTATTTTTCAGATACAGACGATAACACGAGCGACTATATCAGCGAAGGTCTGATGCGTTCCCTGATCCATTCAAGCAGGATCGCAAATAAAAATCCACAGGATTATGAAGCGAGAAGCAATATTATGTGGACGGCGACATGGGCGCTCAACACGCTTGTTGCATGCGGAAAATCGACAGATTGGATGGTTCACATGCTCGGACAGGCAGTCGGAGGATATACGAACGCGACACACGGAATGACACTGGCGGCAGTTTCGCTTCCGTATTACCGCCATATTATGCCGTATGGTCTTGAAAAATTCAAACGGTTTGCAGTAAACGTATGGGGTGTGGGTACTTCAGGAAAAGAAGACCGGGAAATTGCAGAAGAAGGTTTGGCGGCGATGGAAAGCTGGATGAAAGAGCTTGGACTTGTCATGAATCTGACAGAACTTAAAGTGACAGAAGAGATGATAGAAGGTATTGCGGATGTGACGATCGTATTTGATACCGGATATAAGAAACTGGATCGAAATGAAATTATTGAAATTTTCAGGGAAAGCCTCGTATAACGAAACAGCTTCGTATAACGAAAAGTTGAACAGTCTGATCCGATTATGCTATACTTGACGGAGAACTGCTGAAAGATTCGGCAGAAAATCAGCTGTATTATGTTACAGAAAGTCAGGCGGGAAGATCGGGGAGGTTGCGATGACGGGCAGCATTACGAAAGTAGTCATATTCAGTTTTACAGAAAAAGGAACAAAACAGAATCGATATATATATAAGAAATTAAAAATGCAGGGGTATATCTGTGAGGGATATGCCCCTGCAAAGTATGTTATAGAAGATGAGTGCGGGATGAAACAACTTCCGAAAAGAAAAGAACAGTTGATCGAAGAACGATGGGGAAAGTGTGCGTTTTTGTTTATCGGTGCGGCAGGGATCGCAGTTCGTTATATCGCGCCGTATGTGAAAGACAAATTCACAGATTCGGCTGTTGTCGTGGCGGATGAAGCGGGGCAATATGTTATTCCGCTGTTGTCCGGTCATGTTGGAGGAGCGGCAGAGCTGGCGGATCAGGTGGCGGAGCTGCTCGGCGCGGTCAGTGTGCATACGACGGCTACAGATGTGCGGAAAAAGTTTGCCGCAGATGTATTTGCGAAAAAAAATGCATTGCATATTACGGATAGGGAGGCGGCAAAAAGAATCTCCGCCGCGGTGCTTGACGAAGAGCCGATCGGAATCTATGCAGAAGGAGAATATGCAGAAAATGCAGTGAAAAATTCAGAGGAAATGTTTTCAGATGAAGTTTGGATATGTAATACGGAAGAAGAAGTGATGAAATATCGGTATCGGGTAGTTGTTTCAGATTCGTTTCCTGCGGCAGATGAAAATACCCTTCTTTTAAAGCCGAAAAATGTTATTGTCGGACTTGGGTGCAGGAAAGGCATATCGGAAGAACTTTTGGAAAAAGGACTTTTGAAAATTTTAAAAGAGAATAATCTGGATATGGAACAGGTTGAAGTGATTGTGAGTATAGACCTGAAAAAAGAAGAACGTGCCGTTCTTTCGCTGGCAGAAAAGTATCAAGTTCCGTTTTTGACATATCCGGCGGAAATGCTCAAAGAGATCAAAGAGGTTTCTTCTTCTTCGTCTTTCGTTGAGAAGGTGACAGGGGTTGACAATGTGTGTGAGCGGGCGGCGCTGACTTATTGTAAAGAGCATTGTAAATACTCAGAACTGATTTTAGGTAAAAGGACTGAAGAGTCGATGACTGTGGCGATTGCGAGAAGAGTTATGGGGATGAGCGTGCGAAGGAAAAAAGATATGGAGGATAAATAAATGGCATTTGAGTTACGATTTTTAGACTGGCTTCAGACACTGCATACGCCGGTTCTGAGTGAGATGATGAAGGCGATTACTCATCTTGGAGATGCCGGAGCTTTGTGGATTATATTGGCGGCTGTGCTGCTGGCATTTCCGAAAACGAGAAAAAGCGGAGCAGTTGTTGCTGTGGCGCTTATTGTTGATCTTGTGTTATGTAACGGGATTTTAAAAAATATGGTTGCCCGCACCCGGCCGTTTGATGTAAACGAAGGAGTTTCCCTGTTGATCACAGCGCCGAAGGATTTCTCTTTTCCGTCAGGTCATACGGCGGCATCGTTTACAGCGGTTTCGGCGCTGTATTTTGCAGGGGAAAAGAAGCTTTGGAAAATAAGCTGTGCGGTGGCTGTACTGATCGCATTTTCGAGGATGTATTTGTACGTTCATTATCCGACAGACATTTTAGGCGGAATCATTGTCGGAGTTCTATCAGGATTTGCGGGGATGGCAATCATAAAAAAGCTTTGGAAAAAGGTGACAGTTCCGAATTAGATAAAAAGCTCTCATGAAGATACAAAAATGGACGAGAAGAAAGAGGAGAAAATTGTTATTATAATCTAAAGCTGTTCATTTGCAGGGAGACAGACATTATGAAAAACAAAAATCAGCATTTCTTAGCAGGCAGACGAAAACTCAGCAGATGTTTTTGGATCAAAGCTGCAGTAATCGGAGGATTCTCAGCGGCAGTGGTATTTGCGGCAGCGGCGGCAGTTTACCGAAATAATCGGTTTGATCTGAAAGTCGGAAAAGAAAAAGTTGAGAAAAAGGAATATCAGCTTTGTATGGAACTTGTAAAGTATGATACGAAGATGGAGATTCAGAAGCGTTATGATGCTCCATATGGTGAAGATTTTTGGGAGCAAAGTTATGAAGGAAAGTATGGATATGAGATTTTAGCGGATAATACGATTGAAAAGATCAAGTATATTCATGCGGTGTATGATTTGGCAGAAGAATACGGCGATGTATCTGATGGAAGCTTTGCGGCAGTTGAAAAACGCTGGGAAAAAGAAAATGCGAAGAGAAAGAAAAAGATAGAAGCCGGGGAAGTTGTTTATGGTCTGAAAGAATACACGTTTGCCCGTTATATGCAGTATGAGATCAGTATGTATAAGGAAATTTACTGTAATGATACTGACAGAAAAGAAATGGCGCTGACTGAAGAAGAGATAGCTGAATATTACAGTCAGGGAGAATGGATTTTTCAAGACAGCGAAGATAAGGCTGATCTGGAGACTGCGCGCGTTGCTGTTGAGAGAGAGTTGCGAGAGAAAAAATATGATGTCATGATCGCTCAAATGGCAGAAAATTCAAAAGTGAGCGGCAATTTAGAAGCGACAGACCGTTTTACTTTGAAGCTTATAAAGTGATAATAGTCTATAGAAAGACGGAAAATGAAAAGGCGTTTTGACCTCTTTATCGGGTGGGAAGGAGAAGAGTATGAAAAAAAGATGGGTGAGCGGAATGCTTGCATTTTTGCTTGTCGGAACAACTGTTGGATCGATGATTCCGATCAAAACGGCGCAGGCAGAAGAGAATCGTCAGGGAAAAACGTATTATGTCGATTCGGAGAACGGAAATGACAAAAATGACGGACTCTCTGAAAGAAAAGCATTTCAGACATTGGACAAAGTGAATGAGCTTACGCTTGGAGCCGGGGATCAGATTCTTTTGAAAAACGGTTCGGTGTTTGAGGATCAGGCACTTCATATTAAAGGAAGTGGCAGTGAAAGCGCTCCGATTAAAATTTCTACATACGGAGATGAAAAAGACGGACGCCCGCAGATTAATACGAATGGGCACGGGCAGTGGGAATTAAATTACGGACAGAAACTTGATAATCAGAACCACAAGTGGCACGGGACGGTATCTTCTTCTATTCTGCTGAAAGATGTAGAATATATTGAAATTGAGGGGTTGGAGATTACAAATGACCGTGATTCGGCGACAGACGCAGAGAAAGATAAAAATTATAAATATAATGATGCAGAATGTATGGACAGAACAGGAGTTGCCGGAGTTGCTCAAAATAAAGGAACGGTTGACCATATCGTGCTGGATGATCTGTATATCCACGATGTGACTGGGAATGTTTACAATAAACATATGACAAACGGCGGTATTTACTTTATTGTTGAAAAACCGGAGAATGAGAGCGCGACGGGAATTGCCAGATATAATGATGTAACGATACAGAACTGCTATCTTGATACGGTAAATCGTTGGGGAATTGCAGTTGGATATACATATGAATGGGCAAAATTTAACGGCGGCGCCTTAAGTGATGAGACGATGAAAACATATGCGTCTTCAGATGTTGTGATTCAGAACAATTATTTGAATAACGTCGGTGGAGATGCTATTACGACAATGTATCTTGACAGACCGATCATCCAGTATAATGTGTCAGAAAATGCAGCGGCTCAGATTAATACAACAGATTATACGGATCCTCAGCCACAGCTTGACGCGAATGGAAATCCGACCGGAAAGACACATACAGGCGGAAGAGTTGCGGCAGGTATATGGCCGTGGAAATGTAAAAATGCGGTTTTCCAATATAATGAATGTTTTAAGACGTTAAATGCTGCAAAAGGAAACGGGGACGGACAGCCGTGGGATGCGGATTATGGTGACGGCACAAATTATCAATATAACTACAGCCACGGAAATACGGCAAGTACGATTATGTTCTGCGGAGGGGAATCAATCAACAATACGTTCCGTTACAATATCAGTGTACATGAAGATATGGGGCCTCTCGATCCGGCAGGAAATTCAGGCAATACGCAGGTGTATAATAATACATTCGTGATCAAAGAAGGAATCCGGTCGATTTGGTACAGAGATTCCGGTCCGGTTACAATGGAAAACAATATTTTCTATTTTGATGGGGAGCAGCCGGCGCAGATTACAAACTGGAATCCGCGTAACAATAAAGTTTATTCTAACAACCTGTTTTATAATGTGAGTTCTTATCCTGACGATAAAGCGGCTGTAAAAGTGGAAAAAGGAACTCCGGTTCTTGTAGATGCAAAGTCCGGTCCGGTAAAAGCAGCGGAAGATAAGCAGGCAAGACGTCATGAAGATCCGGCGGCAACAACAGTTTTTGACGGATTTAAGCTGGCAGAAAATTCTCCGGCGATCAATAAAGGAAAAGTGGTGATCGACCGTAACGGTTATTCGATCGATCATGATTTCTTCGGACATGCAGTTACGGCAACACCGGAAATCGGAGCTGCAGAAAGTGATGTGATCGGAGATCTTGTTCTTCGTTCTGTAGTTTACCAAATCGATCAGGATGCCAGGACGATCAGCGATATACCGAAAAATACAACAGTAGAACAGTTTTGTGAAAATGCTATCGTAGATACGGGTGTGACGATAACCGTGAAAGCAAGAGACGGCAGACCTTTGGAAAATACAGATATCATCAAAGGCGGCATGACAGTAACTCTCTTAGGTGAAGGAAAAGAATCCGTTGTATATACCGTAGTTGCAAGTTCAGATAATGAACTGAAGTTATCATATTATGAAGTGAAAGAAAAGACGATCTATGTGCCGTTTACAGAGAAGAATCCGACAACGGTTGGTGAGTTGAAGAAAAATGTTGAAGCAGCTGATACGGCAGAGGTATCTGTAGTGAACGGTGAGACTGCATTGAAAGATCAGGAAAATGTTGCAGATTCAATGACAATGCGGATTACGGCAGAGGACGGAAAGACGAACGATTATACGATCAAACAGAAAAATATGTATAACTGGTCTTTAGATTATGCAGGACCGCGGCAGGGAAATGTATGGTTTGGTCAGAAGAAGGCAGTATCAGGGGAGTGGACGGAGATAAAAGAGTATGACAGTCAGTATCCGAACTGGATGGTAAATACATATTATGGCCCGGGAATCGATGAGGCGAATCATAATGTGACACCGACAGAGCAAACACACGGTCTTCTTTCAGCTCCTCCGAGTACAGGGGTTTCTACCGCTATGGCATATAGAGTGCCAAAAGACGGAACCGTATCATTTCATGTAAAAGATGACGAACCGTATTTGAGACAAAACGGAAACAGCGGCGGAACAGTAACATTAAAACTGTTATTGAATGATGAGGAAAAACAAAGTGTTATTCTTGAACAGAGTAAAGTTCAGGCAAAAGATTGGAAATCGTTTGACAAGATTGAAGTGAAACGCGGGGATTATATCCGTGTTACAGCAATTTCAAACGAAGCTCCTACAAAGCCGTCTGTTCATGTGACACCGGTTATTACGTATCTTAATGAAGGAATTGCGGATACTCAGGCTCCAGAAATTCCGGCAAATGTAAGATGTGCACATATTACAGAAACGGAAGCAAGTGTTGCGTGGGACGAGGCGCTTGATAATGTGGCGGTGACAGGATATAACGTATATGTAAACGGAACAAAACATAATACTGTTATTGTCGATAACACGCAATACAAACTGACAGAATTAGAACCTGACACAGAATATCTGATACAGATTACGGCAGTAGATGCGGCCGGAAATGAGTCTGAAAAATCCGCAGAAGTGAAATTTACGACACAGAAGGAAGAGATGATGGAACTGAAAGCTCCGGTGAACGTAAATGTTTTTGATGTGACAGAAGCAAGTGCGAAGCTGTCATGGGAGAAAGCGGAAGACGGAAAAGAAGCGGTTGGATATTATATTTATGTAGGCGGTAATAAGCTGAATAAAGAACTGATTGTATCAACATCATATGATCTTAAGAATCTAAAAGCAGATACACAGTATTCGGTACAGATCACGGCAGTAGATGCAGATGGAAATGAGTCTGAAAAATCTGAAAAAGAAACATTTAAGACATTGAAAACCGAATCGGAAAAAGAGGAACCGACACCGACTCCGGAACCAGCTCCAACCCCGGATGATAAAGATAGCATCTGTAAAACAGAAGCGGTGAAAACAGGGGATCATGGAAGCGTATTTGTATGGGCAGCAGGAATTCTTATATCTGTGTCCGCAGTGTCCGTGGTTTTAAAAAGAGGGAAATATAGATAAAAAGAAATATAAATAAGTTATGATAAAGAAGAAAAACGGTTTTGAAAAGATGAAAGTCTGTTTCAAAACCGTTTTTTGCAATGGCGATCGCTTACAATCCCGGAATGTGCCTTTTGGCACTTCCGGTGA
This sequence comes from uncultured Lachnospiraceae bacterium, assembly GCA_905209865.1. GTDB lineage: Bacteria > Bacillota > Clostridia > Lachnospirales > Lachnospiraceae > Mediterraneibacter. The sequence continues at coordinate 2,727 of CAJLUP010000006.1, read as the reverse complement.
TTAAATTAATTTGCGATATTGTGATGGCGTTGTGTTTACGCAGTCACGAAATACTCTTGAGTAGTGTTGGGAATTTGTAAATCCAGATTGAAGCGCTATTTCAGTCAATGACAGTCTAGGGTCGTGCATCAGACTGATTGAATGGTTTATGCGGTACACATTAATATAGTTGGAAAGCGTAATGCCGATATGTTCCTTGAACAGTTTGCTTAAATAGCGAATGGATATATGGAGCTGGGATGCAATATCGTCCTGTTTGATCTTTTCGGCATAATGCTCTTCAATGTAACTCAGTGTATAAGCGACATAACTGTTCTGAAGCTGCGGATTAGAAAAAGGCTGAGTCGGCGTTGTGTGATCCAGTATATACAGCATTAAATTGATTAGAGAAACATTAATGTTGGCAGCAGAAAACAGGCTGTTGGAGGCAGTGTAAAGATCAATCAATTTATCAAGTATGCCATTGATTATAGTGTCTGATGAAAAACGATAATAAAAATGTGAAGAAAATAAGATCGCATGCATTAATGTGATCGGATGGACGCCTTCGTTTTCCAAAATGATATTTGAAAATATAGATGGATCAAAATGAATATGTTTGAATGTACAATCAGTTTTTTTATCTAGATAAAAGGAGTGAACGATATTAGGCAGTATCATAATAACCTCGCCTTGTGTACAATGGAGTGTTTCGGATTGAATATCCATTTGGCATTCTCCTGAAAGAATGCAGTAAATCTCGATCGTGGAATGCAGGTGATGCGGAAAAGTGTATCCGGCAGATTGGGATGTAATAACTGCACCGGATAAGATCGGGGCGGATAAAGAAATTGATTCTAGTAAATTGGTGTTGTTTTTTTGCAATACGTTCATGAGAAACCTCCTAGATTATTGTACTTATTAAATCATGGATTTGTAAATGAGCTATAATAAACGATATAAGTTTACAAGTGTATATTTTCATTATATCAAAAAAACTCCCCTTTTTCAAATTTTCTGCTATAATGTTAGTTGACACTTACTATAAGATGAGGAGTGAAAAGAATGACATTAAAAGAACTTGGCATCGGACAGAAGGGGATCATCCTGTCTGTGGGAGGCAGCGGAGCGCTCAGACAGCACTTTTTGGATATGGGGCTGATCAGGGGTGCGGAAGTAACGGTTGTGAAATATGCTCCGATGGGAGATCCGATCGAGCTGAAAATACACGGATACGAGCTGACGATCCGCTTGGATGATGCAGAGAAAATAGAAGTAAAAGAAATTAAGGCAGAAGAAAAACAAAAAGAGAGAAAAGTAAAGAGAAAATCCGCTGTCCATCCGGGGTACGGAGAGGGTGGAAAGTATCATGAGAAAGAAACGGAAAATCCTCTGGCGGACAGCGAGGTGTTGACATTTGCCCTTGTCGGCAATCAAAATTGTGGAAAAACGACGTTGTTTAATCAACTGACAGGAGCGAATCAGCATGTCGGAAATTTTCCGGGCGTGACGGTAGACCGGAAAGACGGTGTGATCAAAGGCTATAAAAATACATTGATTACAGATCTTCCGGGCATCTATTCCATGTCTCCTTACAGCAGCGAGGAGATTGTTACGCGGGAATTTTTGCTGAATGAAAAACCGAAGGGGATTATCAATATTGTTGATGCGACGAACATGGAGAGAAATCTGTATCTGACGATGCAGTTGATGGAATTAGATATGCCGATGGTTGTCGCGCTGAATATGATGGACGAATTGCGGGAAAATGGAGGCAGTGTTCATGTCAACGAGATGGAAGCGTTTCTCGGAGTGCCGGTTGTACCGATTTCGGCGGCAAAAGGAGAAGGAATCGAGGAGCTTGTAAAACATGCAGTGCATGTTGCAAAATATCAGGAAAGTCCCAGAAAGCAGGATTTCTGCGCGGATACAGAAAGTGGAATTCACAGAGGACTTCATGCGGTTATGCATCTGATTGACGATCATGCTCAGAAAGCCGGAATTCCGCTTCGGTTTGCGGCGGGCAAGATTATGGAAGGTGATGAGAAGATCGCCGGGAAATTGAACTTAAGTCAGAACGAGAAAGAGATGTTGGAGCATATCGTTGTCCAGACAGAAGAGGAAAGCGGGTTTGACCGTGCGTCTGCCGTTGCGGATATGCGATTTTCTTACATAACAGAAGTGTGTGAAACAACGGTTGTAAAACCTCATGAAAGTAAGGAACGTCTAAGAAGTAAACGCATCGACCGGATACTGACCGGAAAATATACCGGGATTCCGGCGTTTATCGCGATTATGGGTATTGTATTCTGGCTGACGTTTAACGTGATTGGCGCCGGACTGCAGTCTTTGCTGGAGATGGGGATCGGATATTTGACTGAAGTTGTGGATCGGGCAATGACGCTGGCAGGGGTGAATGAAGCGATCCATTCCCTTGTTATTGACGGCATTTTCAACGGAGTAGGAGGAGTGCTTAGTTTCCTGCCGATTATCGTGACGCTGTTTTTCTTCCTTTCTTTACTGGAGGACAGCGGATATATGGCAAGAGTCGCTTTTATTATGGACAAACTGCTTCGAAAGCTGGGGTTATCGGGAAGAAGTATCGTTCCTATGCTGATCGGTTTCGGCTGTACGGTTCCCGGCGTTATGGCAAGCAGAACGCTGCCGTCAGAGAGAGATCGGAAGATGACGATCTTGCTGACTCCATTTATGAGCTGTACGGCAAAGCTTCCGATCTATGCGTTTTTT
>CAJLUP010000005.1 GCA_905209865.1 uncultured Lachnospiraceae bacterium | reverse complement strand
CCAAAGAAAGCAGCAGGCGCTTTGAACTGGGCTGTGGCAGAGATGGAGAAGCGATACAAATTGTTTGCTGACTACAATGTGCGTGATCTGAAAGGATTTAATGCAAAGGTAGAGAAGGGGCAGAGTGGGGAAGAGGTTCGAAAAAAACTTCCTCAGATCGTTATTATTATCGATGAGCTGGCAGACCTTATGATGGTTGCGCCGGGAGAAGTGGAAAACTCGATCTGCCGTCTTGCACAGCTTGCCCGTGCGGCGGGAATTCATTTGATCCTTGCGACACAGAGACCATCGGTGAATGTTATCACGGGATTGATTAAGGCCAATATGCCGTCCCGTATCGCTTTTTCAGTTTCCTCAGGTGTAGATTCAAGAACGATTATTGATATGAACGGAGCGGAAAAATTGCTTGGTAAAGGAGATATGCTTTTTTACCCGTCAGGGTATCCGAAGCCGGTTCGTGTACAAGGTTCGTTCGTGTCAGATAAAGAGGTACAGGATGTGGTGGATTATCTCGTTAATCACAGCGCAGGGATCTCTTATAACAATGAACTGGAAGAACATATGAATACGAATGCCGTATCCGTTGGAAGTATGGCTCAGGGAAATGAAAGCGGAGAAGATCATGATACATACTTTGCAGAGGCAGGAAAGCTTATAATAGAAAAAGAGAAAGCATCGATCGGAATGCTTCAGAGAATGTTTAAAATTGGATTTAACAGGGCGGCAAGGATTATGGATCAGCTTGCAGAAGCAGGAGTTGTAGGTCCGGAAGAAGGAACAAAGCCGAGAAAAGTATTAATGACAGAAGAAGAATTTGAAACCTATTTACAAAAAGACAATTAGGAGGTACAGGATGAAGACAGATATTCAGATTGCACAGGAAGCAAAGATGGAGCACATTAAAGATGTGGCGGCGCGAGCAGGAATCGAAGAAAATGAACTGGAGTTTTACGGAAAGTATAAAGCGAAACTCTCGGATGAATTATGGGATAAGATTAAAGACCGTGAGGACGGAAAACTTGTGCTTGTGACAGCAATCAATCCGACGCCGGCAGGAGAAGGAAAGACAACGACATCCGTCGGACTGGGACAGGCAATGGCAAAATTAAATAAAAATGCAATAATCGCACTTCGCGAACCGTCCCTGGGTCCTTGCTTCGGTATCAAAGGCGGAGCTGCCGGCGGCGGATATTCCCAGGTTGTTCCGATGGAAGATCTGAACCTTCATTTTACGGGAGATTTTCATGCGATCACATCTGCGAATAATTTGCTTGCGGCAATGCTTGACAATCATATTCAGCAGGGAAATGCGCTTCAGATCGATCCGAGGCAGGTTGTGTGGAAACGATGTCTTGATATGAATGACCGTGTACTTAGAAATATAGTCGTAGGTCTCGGTAACAAAATGGACGGTATGGTAAGAGAAGATCATTTTGTTATTACAGTTGCATCTGAGATTATGGCAATCCTTTGCCTTGCAGATGATCTTGCAGATCTTCGGGCGCGTCTTGGAAGAATCATTGTGGCATATAATTTTGCAGGCGAACCGGTTACAGCAGATGATCTGCAGGCAACTGGCGCGATGACAGCTTTGTTGAAAGATGCTGTGAAACCGAACCTTATTCAGACGCTTGAACATACGCCGGCGCTTGTTCACGGAGGTCCGTTTGCAAATATTGCACATGGATGTAACAGTGTAAGAGCAACGAAAATGGCGCTGAAGTTAAGTGATATTACGATTACTGAGGCAGGATTTGGAGCAGATCTTGGAGCAGAGAAGTTCTTTGACATCAAATGCCGTATGGCAGGGTTGAAACCGGATGCAGTTGTTTTGGTTGCAACTGTTCGCGCTTTGAAGTATAATGGTGGGGTTGCGAAGGCGGATCTGGCAGAAGAAAATCTGGACGCTCTCGCAAAAGGAATCGTAAATCTTGAAAAACATATTGAAAATATACAGAAATACAAAGTTCCTGTTGTTGTAACATTAAACTCTTTTGTTACAGACACAGATGCAGAGAATGAGTTTATCCGTAAATTCTGTGAAGAGAGAGGCTGTGAATTCGCTCTTTCCGAAGTATGGGAAAAAGGTGGAGAAGGCGGAATTGCACTTGCAGAAAAAGTGCTGGACACACTGGAACATAAAGAATCGAATTTTGAACCTCTTTATGAAGATACTCTTACATTGGAAGAGAAGATTGAAAAGATTGCGAAAGAAATTTACGGGGCAGACGGTGTTGTATATGAGCCTGCTGCAAAAAAACAGATCGCAAAGATCGAATCTATGGGATTTGGAAACTTCCCTGTATGTATGGCGAAAAATCAGTATTCACTGTCCGATGATGCGAAGAAACTAGGAAGACCTCAGGGATTTGATATCCATATTCGGGAAGTGTATGTCAGCGCAGGAGCCGGATTTGTAGTTGCGCTTACCGGAGCGGTAATGACAATGCCGGGGCTGCCGAAAGTACCGGCTGCAAATGGAATAGATGTTACGGAAGACGGAACAATAACAGGATTGTTTTAAAGGAGAAATAAATGCCACACATTATTGATGGAAAGCTGATTTCAAAACAGATCAAGGATGAATTGAGAGACGAGGTACAGAAATTAAAAGAGGCAGGCAGAACAGCCTGCCTTGCAGTGATACAGGTAGGTCAGGATCCTGCGTCCTCTGTATATGTAAATAATAAAAAGAAAGCATGTGCATATATTGGGATTGGTTCCCGTTCTTATGAGCTGCCAGAGGAGACGTCGGAAGAAGCTCTCGTGGCTCTTGTAGAAGAATTGAATGAAGATCCGGAAGTGAATGGAATTCTTGTGCAGCTTCCGCTGCCGAAACAGATCGATGAAGACAGGATTATTCGTACGATCTCACCGGATAAAGATGTAGATGGTTTTCATCCCGTGAGCGTCGGAAGACTTTGGATCGGAGAAAAAGGATTTTTATCGTGTACACCGGCAGGTGTGATTCAGCTTCTAAGAAGATCGAATATTGAGATTGAAGGAAAAGAATGCGTGATCATCGGAAGAAGCAATATTGTCGGTAAACCGATGGCTGCGTTGCTTCTCAGGGAAAACGCAACGGTGACTGTTGCACATTCAAAAACAAAAGATTTGAAAGAAATCACCCGCAGAGCGGATATTTTAATTGTTGCGATCGGAAAGGCAAGATTTATTACAAAAGAATATGTAAAAGAAGGAGCGGTCGTAATTGACGTGGGAATGCACAGAGATGAACAGAACCATCTGTGCGGAGATGTGGATTATGAAGACGTTGCACGTATTGCTTCAGCTATCACTCCGGTTCCGGGAGGCGTTGGTCCTATGACGATCGCGATGTTAATGAATAATTGTGTGGAAACAATACGCGGCCGGGAGGAAGAATCATGAAATGCGTGCATTGCGGAGCAAATATTCCGGATGATCAAATGATCTGCCCCGTATGCGGCGCTGAAGTACAGATCGTTCCGGACTATAACCCCCTGGATGATCTGCTTGCAAGAGAAGTAAGAGGATCTGTTGAAGGAACGACACGGCAGATACGGACAGATGATATTAGAAGATACAGAAGAGAAGAGTCAACAAAAAACATTAATGCAACTCGCGTTTTGAGTGAAGATGAAATGGCGCGTCTTCGTGCTGATCGAAGGAAAAATGCCAATAATCGGAGAAATACGTCTGATCCACGGCGACAGAAAACAGGAGAGTTTCGGGATGCAAGATCTGATACTGCTGAATTGAGACGACAGCGTCAGGCTCGACAGCAAAAGAGACTGGAAGCGGCAAAACGAAAGAGAAGAAGACTTTTGCTGGCCATGGCTGCGATGCTTGTGCTGATTGGGGCAGGGATTTATGTGGCTTATCAGAATTCTTATACTGGGATGATGAAAAAGGGATACCGTGCCGTTACTCAAAAAGAGTATATTGCTGCAGAAAAGTATTTTGATCGGGCAATTATTAAAGATAAGTCGAAACCGGATGCATACGACGGTCTTGCAAAAATTTATATAGATCAGAATGATTTGGAAGGCGCGGAAGACATTTATATAAATGCGATTAAAACACAGCCTACTAATATAAAGCTTTACCGTGCTGCCATTGATTTTTATATGGAGACAGAGCAGCCGGAAAAAGTAGCGCTGCTTTTGGAAGATTGTGAAGATAAGAGTGTGTTGGATGCGGTTGCGGAATATGTGTGCGAAGCGCCGGAATTTAAGCCGGAGGAAGGAACCTATCAAGAAGTGCAGGAAATCATGATCAGTTCAGACACAAAAGGTGATATTTATTATACTCTTGACGGGACAGACCCGACGGTGGAGACAGGAATAAAATATAAAGAACCGATCTTGCTTGAAAAAGAAGAAACGACGGAGATCCGCGCGATTGTTGTAAATAAAAAAGGGATTCCAAGCGGAGTTGTATCCCAAAGTTATACGATAGAATTTCCGATTGCGGACGCTCCTGCCGTGACACCGTCTACCGGACGATATACCGATCCGCAGAAGATTACGATCACAGTTCCAGATGGATATACGGCTTATTACACGACAGACGGATCAAATCCGACGTCATCTTCGTCAAAATACGAAGGACCGATTGATATGCCGGCGAATACGACGACTACATTTAACGCTGTTTTGATTAATAACCGCAACGGGAAAGAGACAGCGGTGACAACGAGAAGTTATATTACTGTAATTGAGTAAAGTATGTGAAAAACAACCTTGATATTATGTAAAAGTTATATGTATTTTATGCAATTTTTACAAATGCGGGGTTGTTTTTTTAATCCATAAGAGTTATAATGTTTATGTTAAGAAAATAACAATTTGCAAACAAAGGAGATGTCGGAAATGAGCAGATTTTGTTTACCAAGAGACATTTATCACGGAAAAGGATGTCTTGAAGAACTGAAAAACCTGAAAGGAAAAAAAGCAATCCTCGTAGTAGGCGGAGGTTCGATGAAACGTCAGGGATTTCTTGACAGAGCAGTTGAATATTTGAAAGAAGCAGGAATGGAAGTGCAGTTGTTTGAAGGCGTAGAGCCGGATCCGTCCGTTGAGACCGTTATGAAGGGTGCAGAAGCAATGCGTACGTTTGAGCCGGACTGGATCGTATCTATGGGCGGTGGTTCACCGATCGATGCTGCAAAAGCTATGTGGGCATTCTATGAGTATCCAGACACAACATTCGAAGAATTATGTACTCCGTTTAACTTCCCGGAACTGAGACAGAAAGCAAAATTCTGTGCGATTCCGTCTACATCAGGAACAGCAACAGAGGTTACAGCCTTCTCTGTTATTACAAACTATGAGACAGGAGTAAAATATCCGCTGGCTGATTTCAATATTACACCGGATGTAGCGATTGTTGATCCGGATCTTGTAGCAGGTCTTCCGGTAAAACAGGTTGCTTATACAGGAATGGATGCATTGACACATGCGATCGAGGCATATGTTTCTACATTGAACGGACCGTTCACTGATCCGTTAGCATTACAGGCAATCGAGATGGTACTGGATTATCTTCCGGCATCTTATAACTGCAATATGGAAGCAAGAGAGCAGATGCATTATGCACAGTGTCTGGCAGGAATGGCATTCTCGAATGCACTTCTTGGAATCGTACATTCTATGGCACATAAAACAGGAGCAGCTTTCTCTACAGGACATATTCCGCACGGATGTGCAAACGCAATTTACCTTCCGTATGTAATCCAATACAATGCAAAAGATCCTGTAGCTGCAAAACGTTACGCAGAGATCGCGCGCAGAATGGGACTTGACGGAAATTCTGAGAAAGCATTGATCAACAGTCTTGTAGCTAAGATCGATGAGTTTAACGTAAGATTGAATATCCCGAAGACTTTGAAAGAATTCGGTATCAACGAAGATGAGTTTAAAGAGAAGATCGCGAAGATCTCTGAACTTGCAGTAGGCGATGCATGTACAGGTTCTAACCCGAGAGCAATCGATCCGGCAGCTATGGAGAAACTGTTTACATGTACATATTACGGAACAGAAGTTGATTTCTAAATTTTAACTGAAGCAGACACTTATAGATTATAAGTGCTCAGTATATGCCGGGCAGGTTTTGCTGTAGATTGCCTATAACAAAAAGAGGCTTGCCCGCGTAAAAGCGGAAAGTCCGCTGTCTTGATAGAAATATCGTGACAGCGGATTTTTTCAACTTGCCATAGAGCGGATTTTGGCGTATTATAGTGAAGAGTGAAATTTTCAAGGAGGAAGACCATGTATAAGATATTAAAAGCAGAAAAACTGGCGGACAAGATCTTTTTGATGGACGTACACGCGCCGCGTGTTGCAAGTCATTGTGAGCCGGGGCAGTTTGTGATTGTAAAGATGGATGAAAAGGGCGAGCGTATTCCTCTGACTATCTGTGATTATGACAGAGAAGCAGGGACTATCACGATCGTTGTTCAGGAAGTGGGTGCTTCCACGACAAAGATGGGAACATTAAAAGCAGGAGATTCTTTCCGTGACTTTACAGGACCGCTCGGATGCGCTTCTGAATTTGTTCATGAAGATCTCGAAACTTTGAAAAATAAAAAAATGCTGTTTGTGGCAGGCGGGGTAGGAGCAGCTCCGGTATATCCGCAGGTAAAATGGCTCAAAGAGCACGGTATAGAAGCTGATGTGATCGTCGGCGCAAAGACGAAAGATATGCTCATTCTTGAAGATGAGATGAAGGCAGTTGCAGGTAATTATTATCCGTGTACTGACGATGGTACATACGGACATGCGGGTATGGTTACAACGATGATTGAAGAGCTTGTAAACGAAGGCAAAAAATATGATGTCTGTGTTGCAATCGGACCGATGATCATGATGAAATTTGTTTGTATTTTGACGAAAAAGCTGGAACTTCCTACGATCGTCAGCATGAATCCGATCATGGTAGACGGAACAGGAATGTGCGGAGCCTGCCGTCTTCAGGTTGGAGATGAAATCAAATTTGCATGCGTGGACGGACCGGAATTTGACGGACACCTTGTAGATTTTGATCAGGCGATGAAGAGAAGTCAGATGTATAAGACTGCAGAAGGACGCGCTTTGTTGAAACTTCAGGAAGGCGATACTCATCATGGCGGATGCGGACATTGCGGAGGTGACGAATAATGGCAGATGTAATGAAAAAGGTTACTGTCAGAGAGCAGGATGCGAAGGTACGTGCGACAAATTTTGAGGAAGTATGTCTTGGTTATAACATGGAAGAAGCGATGGAAGAAGCTTCCAGATGCCTGAACTGTAAGAATGCAAAATGTGTTCAGGGCTGTCCGGTTTCCATTGATATTCCTGCTTTTATTCAGGAAGTAAAAGAAGGAAATATTGAAGAAGCATATAAAGTAATCGGAAAATCAAGCGCCCTTCCGGCAATCTGCGGACGAGTATGTCCTCAGGAATCACAGTGTGAAGGAAAATGTATCCGCGGAATTAAAGGAGAGCCGGTTTCAATCGGAAAACTGGAAAGATTTGTTGCGGATTATGCATTGGAGCATGATATTAAACCGGTTGGTGCAGAAGAAAAGAACGGCCATAAAGTTGCTGTGATCGGTTCAGGTCCGTCAGGTCTTACATGTGCAGGAGATCTTGCGAAGCTCGGATATGATGTAACGGTATTTGAAGCGCTTCATGAACTTGGAGGAGTGCTTGTATATGGAATTCCTGAATTCCGTCTTCCGAAACAGAAGATTGTTGCAAAAGAGATTGAGAAGGTAAAAGAACTTGGCGTAAAATTTGAGACAAACGTTGTAATCGGAAAATCTACAACGATCGATCAGCTCATGGAAGAGGAAGGATTTGAAGCTGTGTTTATTGGTTCAGGAGCAGGACTTCCGATGTTCATGGGTATTCCGGGTGAGAATGCAAATGAAGTATTTTCTGCAAATGAATACCTTACAAGAAGCAATCTGATGAAAGCATTCGACGATTCTTATGATACTCCGATCGCGGCAGGTAAGAAAGTAGCTGTCGTAGGAGGAGGAAATGTGGCAATGGATGCCGCAAGAACAGCACTTCGTCTCGGAGCGGAAGTACACATTGTTTACAGAAGAAGCGAAGCAGAACTTCCGGCGAGAGTTGAGGAAGTTCATCATGCAAAAGAAGAAGGAGTAATCTTTGATCTTCTGACAAATCCGAAGAAGATTAATGTAGACGATAACGGAAATATTACAAGCATGACAGTTGTTAAAATGGAACTTGGAGAGCCGGACGCTTCAGGAAGAAGAAGACCGGTAGAGATCGAAGGATCTGAGTATGATATTGAAGTTGACACTGTGATCATGTCTCTTGGAACTTCCCCAAACCCATTGATTTCTTCAACAACAAAAGGTTTGGATGTAAATCGCAGAAAATGTATAGTTGCCGATGAAGAAAACGGACAGACTTCAAAAGAAGGTGTGTTCGCAGGTGGAGACGCCGTTACAGGAGCTGCTACGGTTATACTTGCGATGGGCGCAGGAAAAGCCGGGGCAAAAGGTATTGATGAGTATTTGAAGAATAAAGAAAAATAAAAAGAAATAAAGAAAAATAAGAATAAGCTCTCTTTCCGGATTTGGAGAGGGAGCTTTCTTAATATATCGAAGAGATATAAATGCAGAGAAAATTTTTGCTCTGAAAAAGTTTTTGTAAAATCATAACATGTGATAGCAGGAGACGAAAAATGGTTCAGCAGATAAGAGAAGAACTGAAAAATTTGGCGGAAGAGGATTACAAACAATTTAATGAGAGACTGCTTCCGGGAGTGAAGAATGTTATAGGAGTTCGACTTCCCGCTTTGCGGAAAATTGCAAAAAAAGTGGCAAGAGATCATGGTATACAATATTTGGATGAGGCATATGCTCTTTTTGGAGAAGACTCTTATCATGAAGAATTTCTTGTTTGGGGGCTTGTTATTGCCTATATGAAAGCGGCAAAAGAGGAGCAAAAAAAGCGGCTGGATGAGTTCGTTCCAAAGATCAGTAACTGGGCGGTGTGCGACAGCTGTACGATGAGTTATAAATTTATGGAACAGGAACCGCAATTTTGGTTTGAATATTTGAAAAAATACAAAGAGAGCAGGAACGAATTTGAACTGCGTTTTATGATTGTTGCGTTGATGTCACATTTTGCAGATGAGGAGCATATTGATGAGCTGCTTCAGATTTTTGGCGGCATTGACCATGAAGGGTATTATGTGAGAATGGGAAATGCATGGGCATTATCGGTATGTTATGTGAAATTTCAAGAGAAGACAAGAAGATTTCTTGAAAGGGATATGCTGGACGATTTTACACATAATAAGGCAATACAAAAAATCAGAGAGTCTTACAGAGTCAGTAAAGAAGAAAAAGAGCAGCTGACCTGTTTGAAACGCTGAAAGAATAGAAGAAAAACAGACTGGAGAATCAGATGAGAACAGACAACAGGCAGTTTGATGGAAAGCTTTTTCTGGAAGATGTGAATATAAAATTAAATAACCGGCTGGCAGAAATCAGAAAAGACCTCGATCAAGGATTGAAAGAGATCGAGAATATGCACGATTATTACTGGGAAAATTATACAGAGATGGATCAATATGGGTATGAAGATTATGACAATCAGCAGGCATTGCTGCAGCAAGTCAATGCGAATCGAGACAAGTCAAAGCTGATGCATAGATTCGAAAAAATGGCAGATTCCCCTTTTTTCGGCAGAGTCGATTTTTTGTTTGAAGCAGAAGAAGATGCAGAGCCTTTTTATATAGGGATAGGTAATTTCAGTGAAGGGGCGGGAAAGACTCCGTTGATTTATGATTGGAGAGCGCCTGTGAGCAGTTTGTTTTATGATTTCGATAAAGGAGAGGCATTCTATGAAGCGCCTTCAGGAGTGATTCGAGGAGAAGTTTGTTCGAAATGGCAGTATAAAATACGCGGCGGAAAGATGATCTATGGGTTTGAAAGCGATGTGAAGATTGATGATGAAATTCTGAAACAGGAGCTTGGAAACAGTGGAGATGTTAAGCTGAAAAATATTGTTCGGACAATTCAAAAAGAACAGAATGCGATCATTCGAAATACGAAAGATAAAATTCTTGTCATACAAGGAGCGGCTGGAAGTGGAAAAACGTCCATTGCACTTCACAGGATCGCTTATCTGCTTTATCATGACCGGAAAAATTTGAAATCCTCCGATGTGCTGATCCTTTCTCCGAACAGTGTGTTTGCTGACTATATTTCTCACATTTTGCCGGAACTGGGAGAAGAAAATATAAAAGAGATGAGTTTTGATCTGTTTGCTTATAAAGAACTGCAAGATACAGCAGCAGATTGTGAGGACAGATATGATCAGTTGGAGCGAATGATGCGGTTTGACGATCCGAAAGCGCAGGAGCGGTTTGAATGGAAACAGTCGGCTGAATTCGTCAGTGAAGCAGAAGGCTTTTTTGCAGTGCTTGAAGATGAACTGATGGATTTTCGTGAAATTGAATTTCGCGGAATGAGTTTGTCAGAAGAGGAGATCATTCGTTTGTTTTATTCTAAGTTTTATCAGATTCCGCTTCTGAAAAGAATGGACGCAGTGATGGAATATTTTATTGATTCCTATGAGACGTTAAAAGGGAGAAATATCGAGGAGGACGACCGGGAATTTCTTAGGAAAAAATTTGACAGAATGTATGAAACAAAAGATATATATGCAATTTATAACAAATTGCTTTCAGAGTGTGGAAGGGAACAGATGTCGGATTTGCCTTATGAGCGCAGAAAAATCCAATATGAAGACGTCTTTCCGATGCTTTATGTCAAGTACAGGCTGACCGGCCGGAATGAACATAAAAATATTAAGCATCTCGTGATCGATGAGATGCAGGATTATTCTTATTTGCAGTATCTTATTTTGAAAGGGTTGTTCGATTGTAAGATGACCATACTCGGAGACGGGGCACAGACATTGGGAAAAGAACAACAAGATGTTTTGAAATTTTTGCCGAAAATATTTGGAAAAAATATACGAACTGTTATTTTGAATAAAAGCTACCGCAATACGAGAGAGATAGCTGATTATGCCGGCAAAATCGGGCATACGGAAGAAATTGAATTTTTGGACAGGCATGGAAAAGAAGTAGAAGAAAGAACGTTTGAGAGCGATGAGGAAATATTTGCCGCGATTGAATCTAATTTAAATCTCGAGAAAACAGAAGAAAATGAAGAGGAAACGAAGGAAAAAGAAGCATATGAAACAGCGGCAGTAATCGCCATGAGTGAGGAAGAGGCGTTTGATATTTACAGACTTCTTGAGACGCGGGGAATTACGGCGTCCTATGTAGATCGGAATACATCTGCTTTTCATAAAGGATTAACTGTGACAACTTATTACTTGGCAAAAGGGCTGGAATTTGACCAGGTGTTTGTTGTAAAAGGAAAAAGAAAGAATCCTTTCGAAAAACAGGCGCTTTATATTAGTGCGACACGGGCGCTCCACGAATTGTATGTGTATAAGGAATAAATTGAAAAGATGAAGATTACATTGATTACCGTAGGAAAAATAAAAGAAAAATATTTAAAAGATGCGATTGCGGAATATTCAAAAAGATTGAGTAAATACTGCAAATTGACTGTGATAGAAGTTGCAGATGAAAAAACGCCGGATCAGGCGAGTGAAGCGGTGGAAAATTCGATTCGGACAAAAGAAGGAGAGCGCATTCTGAAGCACATCAAAGAAGATATGTATGTGATCACATTGGAGATCGGCGGGAAAATGCTCTCTTCGGAAGAATTATCTGCAAAGCTTGAGGAACTGGGACTCAAAGGGAAAAGCAATGTTGCGTTTGTTATCGGCGGCTCAATCGGATTGGGAGAAGAAGTCCTCGCCAGATCCGATTATGCCCTTAGCTTCTCCAAAATGACGTTTCCGCATCAGTTGATGAGAGTGATCCTGTTAGAACAAATATACAGAAGTTACAGGATTATTCACAGAGAGCCGTACCATAAATAATAAAATGGAAATCACTCTTGTGCTTTAAAGGTTCGTTCTGTTACAATGTGAAATATTTTTTCAAAACAAAGAGCGTACAAAGATCCGAAAATATTTTGGGCGATTCTGAAAAATACAGCACCGGGGAAACCGATGACGCTGACGGCGATCATCATTGCTCCCAAGGAGTTAAATACAGCCTGCCATCCGTAGCTTGCAGAAAATCCGACGCCGATTCCTCCGATGATTCCGACAACACTGTAAAGTTCGGCGGGAAGATGAGGGAAAACAAATAAAAAGATCAGTCCGCCGAGCAGGTTGCCCGGAATTCGTCCGCATACCCGTTTTTTGATATCTGCGCGGAATGGAAGCAGAACGGACATAGCTGCAATTCCTGCCCACATCGCTCTCGGAAGATTTAAGATCGAAGCGATAAAAATTACGCTTGAAACAGCGCAAGCCATCAAAAGCTGCCAGCGGCTTCTGGAAGAATGAAGATCAAATTCGTCAAAAAGATCTTTCAGTCCGCGTTTATATGTTTTCTTTCTGTGATTGCGCCAAAAAATAAGTCCTGTTAATATAAATCCAAACAACATGGCAAAAAGACGCATCGTATAAGCGCTTCCGGATGCGTCATATCCGAACAGCAAAAGATATCCAAGCACAAGTGTTGAATGATTGTAATAGATTACGTTGTGGCATCCGAGTACCATGAGGATCCAGATACATACAAAGTTTATGAGCAGTCCTCCGAATGTTCCGAGCAGATTAGCCGCTTTCGGTCCAAATGTAAGAATAAGGAAAATGGCGGAAAGCGATAAAAGGCTTTGAGGAGCATAGATGCCGAGATCGACATTTCGGAATACGAGAATACAGAGCAGGATCACGACGCCTACGATGCTGTTATCCTTTCCGAAAAACATACTGTATGCGGTGACAAACGCAACACAAAATGCTACATTTATGAAAACTTTAAAAATATAAATGAAAAGATGATGTAATTTTTCCTTTGGTGTTTTACAATTTTCAATAAGCGATTTGGATCCGGCCTGATTAAGCTGAAGTTCCTGATAAAATGTCATAATGTTGTCCACCTCGATTGAATTTCTGATAGTCAACGAGGCATTATACTAGCGGAACCATTCTTTGTCAATAAAAATTTGTTTAAGACAAATTGAAGAATTGTCAGAGAATTGTTTTAGGAAAGAATGGAAAATATATGAAAAATGTATCACATAAAAAATGAGAAAGGAAGGGAAGGAATGTTGAAAGAAAAAGAAAGCTGTTCACTGGAACAAACGGGAAAGGAGCTTCTGCACAATGAAGAAATAGAAGAAATATTTGCTTATTATGGGAAACAACGTGATAAGGGAAGTCAGGAAATGGTGATTGCCTTGTTAAGAGAGCTTCAAGAAGCAGAAGGGTGTATCACTTCGAAACTAAAACAGCGCGTTTTGGAGACTACAGGGATTACGGACAAATTCTTGGATTGTTTAATTAAAATGTATCCAAGCATTAAGGAAACAAAGCAGGCGCATGAGATCATTGCCTGTACAGGCGAACGCTGCGGAAAAAAAGACGGAATGAAAATTCTGAAAAATCTTAGACTGGAATTGGGAATAAAAAAGGATGGCATTTCGGCTGACGGACGATTTGAACTGCGCACAAGAAATTGTCTGAAACAGTGCAGGACTTCCCCTAATTTATATATTGACGGAAAGCTGTATTCCGGGGAACAGCTCAAAGATATAAAAAGTTTGTTAAACAGTGTTTGCA
The DNA here is from genome assembly GCA_905209865.1 of uncultured Lachnospiraceae bacterium. GTDB lineage: Bacteria > Bacillota > Clostridia > Lachnospirales > Lachnospiraceae > Mediterraneibacter. Next base: position 17,967 of record CAJLUP010000005.1, on the reverse strand, counting down.
AGGAAAAATAAGATTTTTCTGTATGATTTTAGGAAGGCAGAAAGGTTGGAAAATCAGATGTGAAAACAGACGAAAATATAGGCAGAAAAGAAGATAAAGTTATTGAAGTATTTCCCTAAATATGATATTTTTTAGAAGTATATAGTAGTTTATAATAAGAATATGGAAGAGGAAAAAAGAATGAGAAAGACAAGACAGATAAAAAGAGGTGTTTTGATATTTGCAGCGGCAGTTGCGACAGTGGTGACATCCGTTCCGGCATATGCGGTTGAGAATGATCCGGCAATTTATGATCTGGCGAAGGAAGAGGTTAATTTGACGTATAATCAAGACGCGCTGAACCTTCTTCAGTATTGTGATAAAGAGGAGTTGAAGACATGGGATCAGTCTTTGGCTCCGATGACCGACGGACAGGCACAGGAAATCAAAGCGTTTGTTGAAAATGATATTGTGCAGGGAGAGACAGACGATTATAAAAAGGCAGGACTTATTTATAACTGGATTGTGAAAAATGTACGGTATGCAGGGGCAAATGATACAGATATCGGGCTTGCTCCCTATGATGTTTTTAAGAAGAAAGTAGCCGTATGCGGAGGGTATTCGAATCTGTATAAAGCGATGCTTAATGCGGCAGGTATTCCGGCAGTTTATGTTATCGGCTGGGCAGGCGGACAGGGTCATGCATGGAATATCGTATATGCAGGTGGAAAATGGTTTTTCTCTGACAGTACGTGGGGAGCATCATATCCTGAACAATATTTTGCACCGGACGTAAAATGGTTCTCAGGATCTCATAAAACACAGGATCTTGTGCAGGTTCGTTTGAACGGCGCGAATAATACGATGGTCGGTTTTTCAAACGGTATTTCTGTAGTGGGAGTAAAGGACGGAACGACAGAGGTGAAAATTCCGGAGACATTTAACGGTTTGGATATTGTATCTGTGTCATCCAATATTTTTAACAGTACATTGAAAACGTTGGATATCCCGAAGGGAGTTACTTATGTTAATACGCAGGGGATATCTGGAGCGACTTCTTTGCAGGCAATTTATGTAGACGAAGGAAATACGGCTTATGCCTCCGTGGATGGAGTACTTTTTACAAAGGATCTGAAAGAAATCTTATGTTATCCGGCCGCAAAAGCAGACGAGAGTTTTACAATTCCAAAAGAGACGGAATGGTATGATGAGAAAGAGACTTTTGTATGTGGGAATTTGAAGAATATCCATGTGGAAGAGGCAAACAGTAAGTATTCCTCTTATGACGGATGTATCTATAACAAAGAGAAGACGTTGCTGTTGACGATTCCGGAAGCAAAAACGGAAGTGAAAGTGCCGGGAACGGTTGTGTTGGACAACACAACATTTAATTCAAGGTCAAACATTACGAAAGTAGAATTGGAGGAAGGAATTAAGACCATTATGCCGTATGTTTTTAATTATTGTACAGGCATTAAAGAATTATATCTTCCGGATAGTTTGGAATCTGTTGAGGCAGACGCATTTAACGGAGTGAATTTAAAGCAGGTTACGGTTTATGGAAACAGAGGGACATATGCAGAGACTTTTGCGAAGGAAAATGGATGTACTTTTGTGGCAGATGCTTCTGAATATAAAAAGGGAGATGTGGACTTGGATGGAAATGTTGCGATCGGAGATGTCCGCATCGTATTGCGCAGCATATGTCAGAAAACAGAATTGAATGAAACACAGAAGCTTGCGGCTGATGTAGAAAAAGACAACAATGTGGATATAAAAGATTTGAGGAAAATTTTAAGATTTGTGTGCGGTAAAATTGATTCCTTTTAAGGGAACGTTTCGATCGGATTTTATAAGTGAAGAGCAAGAGCGTGAAGAAAATCCTCGTTCCACCAGGAGGTGGAGCGGGGATTTTTGCATGGCGATGAGCCAAAGTTCGGGTTTGCCCGAGACCTTGGCGACTGCTTACAATCCCGGAATGTGCCTTTTGGCACTTCCGGTGATTACATTACGGAAAGATAGAGCGGTATTACAGAGAATGTGCAAAGACGCAGTATCCGGTAAATCCTGTTTTTGTCTTGACAGTTGACGGAGAAGAATTATAATGTTCTCTATGGTTAAAAATCAATCATGGAGAGACAGGAGATAAAAGATGGAACAAGAAAAAGCGTTCTTAGGAAAAGAGCCGATCGGAAAATTGCTTTTAAAACTAGCTCTTCCGACGGTGGCGGCACAGTTGATCAATATGCTGTATAACCTTGTGGATAGGATCTATATCGGACACATTCCGAATGTTGGAGTTTCTGCACTTGCCGGAGTCGGAGTGTGTATGCCGTTGATCATGCTCGTATCGGCCTTTGCGGCGCTTGTAGGTTACGGAGGGTCTCCTCGGGCGTCAATTTTTATGGGAAAGAAAGATAATAAAACAGCAGAGAAGATTCTCGGGAACTGTTTTTCAATGCAGATTATGATCTCTGTTGTTTTGACGGCGGTACTCCTTATATGGAGCAGAGATCTGCTTATGCTGTTTGGCGCCAGCAGTGAGTCCATCGAGTACGCGGTCAGCTATATGAATATTTATGCCGTCGGTACGATTTTTGTAGAACTTACGCTGGGAATGAATGTGTTTATCACTGCTCAGGGATTTGCAAAGACAGGAATGCTGTCCGTTTTGATCGGTGCAGTTTCCAATATTGTGCTAGATCCGATCTTTATCTTCGGATTTAAAATGGGTGTGAAAGGAGCTGCCCTTGCAACAATCATATCGCAGGCGTTATCCTGTATTTGGGTTGTTTCTTTCTTGATGGGAAAGAAGACGCTGCTAAAGATCCGAAAAGAAAATCTCCTTCTTCGTCCGGCGATCATTTTTCCTTGTTTGGCGCTTGGTTTAGCAACCTTTGTTATGCAGGCAAGTGAAAGTGTAATCTCAGTTTGCTTTAATTCATCTCTTCAAAGATATGGAGGAGATACAGCAGTGAGTGCAATGGCAATTCTGACAAGTGTAATGCAGTTTGCGATGCTTCCGCTCCAGGGATTAGGGCAGGGAGCACAGCCGATCATCAGTTATAATTATGGAGCAGGAAATGCAAACCGGGTAAAGGGCGCGTTTAAACTGCTGCTGAAAGTAAGTCTTTTCTACTCAGCGATTTTGTGGGGTGCGGTTATGCTCTTCCCAGACTTTTTTGTGGGAATGTTTACTACAGAAGCAGAGTTGATTGTATTTACCCGGACAGCTCTTCGAATTTATATGGCGGTCATGGTGATTTTCGGAATTCAGATGGCGTGTCAGATGACGTTTAATGCACTTGGAAGAGCTGCGGAATCAATCGTTGTGGCGGTGATGCGTAAGTTTGTTCTTTTACTTCCGCTGGTCTATATTATGCCGGCGCTGTTTTCTTCTGATAAGACGATGGCTGTCTATTTGGCGGAACCTGTCGCGGATGTGTTGGCAGTGACTTTTACGGCGATTCTTTTTACCGTACGATTCAAAAAGGCACTGCGTTTTATGAGAAACGGAGAAGTGCAAACTGCATAGGAAATTAGGAAATGTATATTAAAAATAGAAAAGAGGAAGAAAAAATGGTATATCATATTGTAATGTGGAAATTTAAACCGGAAATAGAAGAAAGTAAAAAAGCAGGATTGAAAAAAGAAATGAAAGAAAACCTTACGGCGCTCGTCGGAAAAGTTCCGGGACTTTTGTCGCTTGAATTTGTTGAACAGCCGCTTGGATCAAGCACACATGATATGGCGCTTGTGAGCACATTGGAAAAGGCAGAGGATATTTCTGTTTATGCAAAACATCCGGCTCATGTGGCTGTAGCAGATACTTATGTAAGACCATTTGTGACAGAGAGAGCATGTCTTGATTATGAAGGATAGCATAGAATAGATTTTGATAAGAAATTCTTTGGAAGAGGAAAAAAGAATAGGACAGAAAGTGCCGCACATATACTTGCTATAAAAGGCGTATGTGTGGCATTTTTATATGGAAAAAGAACAGATAAAAAGGAAACTGGCATCGGCTGCAAGTATGCCAAAAGATGTTGTTATGGGAGCTTCCGTCGTTACTGTACTTGGTACGACAGAAGTGTGTATTGAGAACTACAGTGGGATTACGGAATATACAGATTCGATTGTACGTGTCAGGACAAAGCACGGACAGATACAACTGAAAGGCGAACATTTGGAAATTGAATTTTATACGAATGATGAGATGAAGATTACCGGGGGAATCACTTTGATCGAGTTTCAGGAGGGGAGGCATTCCTGATGATTGAAAAAGCAATTCGGTATTTGAAAGGTTATGTGAAACTTCAGATCAAAGGATATTCACCGGAACGATTTTTGAATATGTGTTCCTATCATCATATTTTGATATGGGGACTGGCGTATGGCGATCATTGCTATGAACTTTGCATGAGCATAGCCGATTTTAAAAAGATCCGCTCTTTTGCGAAGAAAACACATACGAAAGTCTGTGTAAAAGAGCGGCACGGTTTTCCTTTTTTTCTTTATAAAAACCGGAGCCGAAAACTGTTTTTTGCCGGGATTTTTCTTTGTCTTTTTTTATTGCAGATTTATTCTGTATTTATATGGGATATCCATTTTACGGGGAATGAAACGCGGACGGATGAAGCGTTATCCCTCTTTTTGAGAGAGAAAGGCGTTTTTGCGGGAATGTTGAAAAAGGAAGTGGATTGTCAGAAGATCGTAAAAGAAATTCGTACAGAATACGACGATATTGTGTGGGTTTCTGCATCGGTAGACGGGAGCAGACTGAAAATTCAGATTAAGGAGAACGAAGATTCTTTCGAGGAGAAAGAAAAGGAAGAAGGGAAAGCAGTTGATCTGATCGCATCTACAGACGGGGTTATCACAAAGATCGTAACGAGAACCGGCGTGCCTCAGGTACACATAGGTGATACTGTGAAAAAAGGTGATATCCTTGTCAGTGGACGGGTAGAAATCATCAATGACAGTATGGAAGTGATCGGATACAAATATTGTCATTCGGATGCGGATATTTTTGCGGATACGCAGATCGAGTATGAAGACGAAATAGCGGCAACATATCAGGAAAAGGTGTATGATAAAACGGAAAAACATCGTATTTTTGTGCAGATAAACGGAAAACAGCTTTCTTTAGGGAGCGTAAAGATGAAGTCGAAACGATATGAAATCGCATCAAAAAAATATGGCGTGAAAGCAGGAGAAAATTTTTATCTTCCCATTTCTTATGGGATGGAAAGCGCTAGATCATATCACTTTCGTGAAAAAATATATACAAAGGAAGAGATGAGATCACTTTTGAGTAAAGATTTTAAGCAATTTTGCAAAGATTTACAGGAAAAAGGTATTCAAATAAGAGAAAATAGTGTTAAAATACATCTGTATGAAAAATCTGCCAAAGCAATGGGTACACTCTATTTGAATGAGAGGATTACAGAGAAGGCAGATACAGAAATAAAAACGATCGAAAGGAAAGAATCGGATGAGTCTGTCGGAACTGATGATTGATATACCTGCGGAGCACGAGGCGAATGTGTTTGGGCAGTTTGACGTTTACGCAAAAAAAATAGAACGGACATTTCGTGTCACTTTGATTGCACGGGATGGCAATATGAAAATTGTAGGAGAGAACGCAGCGGCGGAGAAGACTCGCCGGGTATTGACTCAGCTTTTGGAACTGTCACGGCGCGGTAATACGATTACGGAGCAGAATGTGGATTATGCGATCTCTCTTGTGTTTGAAGATCAGGAGGAAGGTATTGTAGAGATTGACAGAGATCTGATCTGTCATACGCTGCAGGGAAAGCCGATCAAGCCGAAAACACTTGGGCAGAAAAAATACGTAGATGCTATTAGAGATGGGATGATTACGTTCGGACTTGGTCCGGCGGGAACAGGAAAGACGTATTTGGCAATGGCAATGGCGATTACGGCTTTCAAGCGAAATGACGTAAGCAGGATCATCTTGACTCGTCCGGCAATCGAGGCAGGGGAAAAACTCGGATTTCTTCCGGGAGATCTTCAAAGCAAGATCGATCCGTATTTCCGGCCGTTATATGACGCTCTTTATCAGATTATGGGAGCGGAAAGTTTTTTGAAAAATTCGGAGAAAGGATTGATCGAAGTCGCTCCGCTGGCTTATATGCGAGGAAGGACTTTGGATAATGCGTTTATTATTCTTGATGAAGCGCAGAATACGACTCCGGCTCAAATGAAGATGTTTTTGACAAGAATCGGATTTGGATCAAAAGTCGTTGTTACGGGAGATTCTACGCAAAAAGACCTTCCGGCAGGAACGGTTTCTGGTTTGGATGTAGCAGTCAAAGTTGTGAAGGATTTGGAAGGTGTAAGCATCTGTAGTCTGACAAGCAAGGATGTTGTAAGACATCCGCTTGTACAAAAGATTGTCCGTGCATATGAAGAATATGAGAAAAAGAACAGTCCGAAAAATAAAAATGGCAGGAGGAAAAAAGCATGAGTCTGTTTATGGAAATAGAAACGGAAAGAGAACTGCCATTTGATGCGGAAGAAGTTGCAAAACTTGTAATCGGAACGGCGCTTGATTATGTCGGATGTCCGTACGAAACCGAGATTAATCTGCTCCTTACAACAGATGAGGAGATGAAAGAGATGAATCGGACGCACCGTCAGATCGACCGGACTACGGATGTACTGTCGTTTCCGATGATAGATTACGACACTCCGGGAGATTTTTCTCATTTGGAAGACAAGATGGATTTGTTTCATCCCGAGACAGGGGAACTGATGCTTGGCGATATTGTGATTTCAGTAGACAAAGTATTTACGCAGGCGGAAGAATACGGTCATTCTCCTCTTCGGGAATATGCATTTTTGATCGCGCATAGTATGCTTCATTTGTTTGGATATGACCATATGGAAGAAGAGGAAAGAATTGATATGGAGACGCGTCAAAGAAAGATTATGGAACTTGTAAACATAACAAGATAAATGCTTGCAGGATCAAAATCACTGGATAAAAGGAGAACAACTATGGAGGATACACAGGCAAATCGAAGAAAAAAAACAAGGGGAGAGGATTACATCGCGCAGGGGTCGATTTTAGCTGTAGCGGTTGTAATCACAAAGATTATCGGTGTTGTGTACCGGATCCCTTTGACGAATATATTAGGAGATGAGGGAAACGGGTTTTACGGATATGCCTATCAGGTTTATGCGATTGCACTTATGCTCTCATCATTAAGTCTTCCGACTGCGGTATCAAAGCTTGTATCGGTGAGAATGGCCGTGGGGCAGCGGCGCAATGCATTCCGGGTATTTTTATGTTCCTTACTGTTTGCAGTTTCTGTAGGTCTGATTATATCCCTTGCAATCTTTTTAGGTGCAGGGGCGATTTCAGAGCATATGATGAAGGCGCCTTTTAGCATTTATGCACTTAAAGTTCTTGCACCAGGACTTCTGATCGTTGCTGTCATGGCAGTCTTAAGAGGTTATTTTCAAGGATTAGGAACAATGGTTCCGACTGCAGTGTCGCAGATCATCGAACAGATCATTAATGCGGTTGTAAGTATTATAGGAGCAAGCGTTCTCTTCGGAATGGGAAGCCGCGCAGGCGAGAAGGCAGGAGAAAAGCTTTTGGGGCCGGCTTACGGCGCTGCGGGCGGTACGCTGGGAACAGTAGTCGGAGCGGCGGCAGGACTTTTGTTTCTGCTATTTGTTCTTTGGATCTTTAAAGGCGGGATACGCCGGCAGATCAAAAGAGATCACACAAAGGAAAAGGAAACCTACTCTCATATATTGAAAGTGCTTGTCATGACGGCGATTCCTGTGATCTTCAGTACGGCGATCTATAACATCAATCAGATATTAGACCTTACGATTTTCAATCATATTATGGATGCACAGGGATTTACAGAAAGTGAGTATATGGCGCTGCAAGGAATCTATACCGGAAAATACGATCCCCTTATCAATGTGCCGATGTCGATTCCGTATGCGCTGAGTACATCCATCGTTCCGGCGCTTACGACAGTCGTAATGGCGAGAAATAAAAGAAAGACGCATTATCAGATTGATCAGACGCTTCGGCTGACAACGATTATTACTCTTCCAAGCTGCGTGGGATTTCTTGTTCTGGCATCTCCACTCATGGTGCTTCTTTATAATGATGCAGGAAAAGTACCGGCACAGCTTTTGATGTTGGGATCTGTAGTGATCATTTTGTATGGATGGTCTACGATTACGAACGCAGTTTTACAGGGATTAAACTATTTATCCTCTCCGGCTAAGAATGCTGCCGCTGCTCTTGTTATTCATTTAGGGGCGCTTATGTTGATGCTGACTGTATTTAAATGGAACGTATATGCCCTTGTGGGAAGCAATATTGTGTTTGCGGTGATTATGTGTGTTTTGAATCAGAGAAAAATCCGTCAAGTATGTGGATTTCGAATCAATCTTCGGAGAACTTTTGTAAAACCGTTGATCGCTTCTGCGATTATGGGAGCTGTCACATATGGGGTTCATTTTGGGCTGGATCGTTTGATTGGAGGAAGAGTGATTCCGACGGTTTTGGCAATTTTTGTGGCAGTCATCGTTTATGGAGTCCTTATTTTGAAATTAGGCGCTCTTTCTGAGAAAGATATTCAGGCGCTTCCGATGGGAACGCGGATCTTAGGCTGGTGTCAGACGTTGAGATTGATGCCGTCAAGGGAAGAATAGCACAAATAAAGTGAATAAAATCAAGAAAAAAGCTGATACTGTATAGAAAAGGGGTAGATGATATGAACTCAAAATACAGGATCGGCTTTTTGTGTGCCGGAGCAGTGTTTCTCCTGTTTATAACGCTTGCATATAAGATGTCTTATGAGTATTCTATGGACAGGCATATGGAAAAATTAAGTGAAAGAAAAGAAGAAACAGAAAAAACGGAAAGTATTGCAGCAGAAGGTGAAGCAGTAAAAGGAGAAGAAAAAAATGGATTCTATCTCCAGGAACTTCACGGATTTATCGTTGTGTATCTAGATGACCGAAAAACAATTTATGAATTTACGGAGATCCAAACATCAGATCTTCCGCAAGAAGTACGGCAGGAAATTGCGTCAGGAAAGCGGATTGAAACGGTGGAAGAGTTGTACGCTTTTTTGGAAAATTATTCAAGTTAGAACAGGCAGTTGGGGAAGTGATGGGCAGGGAAAACAGCAGAGGCACAATGACGGTGGACGGAATCGGAGAAATGGTGTATAATACAGAGCTGTAAAATAAGAGGTGTCATAGGAAAATTTAGAGTACGAAAGGAATTACAATGGATCAACAGAAGATAGAAAGGATCAATGAATTATACAGAAAATCAAAAGCAGAAGGATTGACTGAAGCAGAGAAAAAAGAACAGAAAATTTTGAGAACAGAATATATGGATTCTGTGAGACGGAATTTAAGAAGCCAGCTTAATAATATAGACATTGAAGAAAAAGACGGACGGGTGATTAATCTCGGAGAAAAATATGGGAACAAAACAGGACATTAGGAAATCTATGAGGAGACTCCGGGCTGAGATGTCTGAATCAGAAAGAGCAGAGGCGGGACGCGTCATCGCGGCGCGCCTTTTTTCCTCGTCAATATATAGAGACGCCCGTATTGTGTGCTGTTATGTTTCTTTCGGGGAAGAAGTTCCGACGAAAGAGATATTGGAGGAATCTCTTCGGAGAGGAAAGCATGTCGCTGTTCCGCGGGTGACGGGGAAGAGGAATATGGAGTTTGCTCTGATCCGAAGTATGTCGGATTTGGCGCCCGGGTGTTATAACATACCGGAACCTGGGGCATGGTGTCCGAAAGTTTCAAAAGGGGAACAAGAGATGCTTATGATTGTACCAGGGATTGCTTTTGACAGATACGGCGGCAGGATCGGATACGGCGGGGGTTATTATGATTCCTATTTGGAAGATGCAGACTGCGTAAAAGCAGCGATTGCATTTGATCTTCAATGTGTGGAAAAGATCGAGTCGGACGTACATGATGTACGGGTGGATTATATTATTACGGAAAAGGAGATGATCACATGTCATCAAGACTGCCGAAAGATCCGGTGATGCTTTTAAGCGTTGTAAATACAAAATTAAGAGATTATTATTCGACGCTGGATGCATTATGTGAGGATATGGAGATTGACAAAAAGGAATTGATCGAGAAATTAGAGTTGATCGATTATACATATGATGTGGGCAGAAACCAGTTTGTGTGATGGATAAGAGGAAGAATATGGAGAAGAAAACATTGATAACGGCAGAGGCAGAGATGCAAATTCCGGTGACAGAACCGGAAAGACAATATTATTTTATAGAAAAGGCGAAAGAAAATCTGGCAAAGCTTATGGAGCAGGAGAAACGAAGCTTTACATTCTGTGTCACAACATTTGGCTGTCAGATGAATGCGCGGGATTCGGAAAAACTGGTCGGCATATTGGAACAGATCGGGTATGTCGAAGAACCGGATGAGGAAAAGGCAGATTTTGTCATTTATAATACGTGTACTGTTCGGGAGAACGCAAATCAGAGAGTTTACGGACGTTTAGGGCAGCTGGGCAGGATTAAGAAAAAGAATCCGCATATGATGATCGCACTTTGCGGCTGTATGATGCAGGAACCGGAAGTTGTGGAAAAGCTGAAGAAAAGTTATCGTTTTGTAGATTTGATTTTCGGGACTCATAATATTTATAAATTTGCGGAACTGATCGTTTCCAGAATGAATTCTGGGAAGATGGTGATCGATATATGGAAAGATACGGATAAGATCGTGGAAGATTTGCCGAGCGAGAGAAAATATCCCTTCAAATCAGGGGTTAATATTATGTTTGGATGCAATAATTTTTGCAGTTATTGTATCGTTCCTTATGTAAGAGGGCGTGAAAGAAGCCGTGATCCGAAAGCGATTATAAGAGAAATTGAGCGACTGGCAGAAGACGGGGTCGTAGAAGTAATGCTTTTGGGACAGAATGTAAATTCTTACGGAAAAACGTTGGAACATCCGATGTCGTTTGCGCAGCTTCTTCAGGAGATTGAGAAGATTGATAAAATCGAACGGATCCGTTTCATGACGTCTCATCCAAAAGATCTTTCTGATGAATTGATCGAAGTGATGGGCAAGAGTAAAAAAATCTGTAAACACCTTCATCTTCCCGTACAATCCGGAAGCAGTCGTATTTTAAAGAAGATGAACCGCCATTATACAAAAGAACAGTATCTGGAACTGGTAGATAAAATCCGTGCCGCTGTGCCGGATATCTCCCTGACAACAGATATTATTGTCGGATTTCCTGGTGAGACAGAAGAGGATTTTCAGGAGACACTGGACGTAGTGCGTAAGGTCGAGTATGACAGCGCTTTTACGTTTATTTATTCGAAGCGTACCGGGACACCGGCGGCTGTAATGGAAGGTCAGATTCCTGATGAAGTTGTGAAAGACCGTTTTGGACGCCTTCTTGAAGAAGTACAGACAATTTCGGCACGTATGTGTGCGAAGCATGAAGGCACGGTTCAAAGAGTGCTTGTGGAGTCTCACAACGAACACGATGAACGATTAATGACTGGAAGACTGAGCAATAATCTGCTTGTGCATTTTCCGGGGGATGAGTCGATGATCGGTAAGTTTGCAGATGTCAGACTTGATGAGTGTAAAGGATTTTACTATATCGGAAAAATTGTAGAAAAATAAGAAAACAGGAAAGTTACATAAGAAAAGGACAACAATTCGTGTGCATATACGATCTGTTGTCCTTTTTTTTTCATGGCGACGAGTCAAAGTCCGGGCTTGCCGAGATCTTGGCGAGCGCTTACAATCCCGGAATGTGCCTTTTGGAACTTCCGGTGATTCATATGACAGGCTTTTTCGGGTTCCCGGATTTTTTTGGTTCATATTTTCGGGAGAAGCACATATATTGTGTAAAGAGGTGGACAAGATGGAAAAAAGAGAGAATAGAAGATCACAGGTGTCAGACGTCTTGGCAAGAAGCGTTCGGGCAATCGTGCAAACACATATAACGGAAGAAAATGCGCTTCAGGAAATAAGAATGAGGATTGGACAGCCGCTTAGTATTATGAGCGGCGGGGAAGAGAAGATCCTGCCTTCGGCAGAAAAAGCGCACATTGTTACGAAAGAGGAAATAAAAGAAACGATAGAATATATGAGCAAATATTCTTTATATGCCTATGAAAATGAATTGCGGCAGGGTTTTTTGACATTGGAGGGAGGCCATAGAGTGGGAGTTGCCGGAAAAGTAATTATTGATCGTGGAAAAGTGAAAAATATACAATACATATCATCGCTTAATATAAGAGTTGCCCATGAGGTCATCGGATGCGCTGACGAACTCATTCCATATATTACGAAAAATAAAATGGTATGCCACACATTGATCATATCGCCTCCATGCTGCGGTAAAACAACGCTTCTGCGGGATTTGATCCGCCAGATATCAGATGGAAACGAATATGTAAAAGGCTGTTCGGTTGGTGTGGTTGACGAACGTTCGGAAATAGGAGGCTGTTATATGGGAATCGCGCAGAACAGACTCGGCATGAGGACGGATATTTTGGACTGCTGTCCGAAGGCGGATGGGATGATTATGTTGATAAGATCTATGTCTCCGCAAGTCGTGGCAGTTGACGAGATCGGAACGGCAGAAGATATTCATGCGATCGAGTATGCGATGCAGTGCGGCTGTAAACTGATTGCCAGCGTACATGGATTGGATATGGAAGAAGCTTCAAGAAAACCGGTGCTTGGAGAATTGATACGGAGAAAAATGTTTGAAAGATATATTGTGCTTGGAAATGACGGTCATCCGGGACAGGTGCGGGGAATTTATGATGAGCGGGGGAGTGTTTTGTGCAGAAAGTAATGGGCGGGATCCTGATTTTATCGGCAACTGCGGGAGCCGGATATGTATACGGGAACGAAGTGAAGAGATATTTGCAGAATATGATTTATCTGCGTTATGTATTTGGCTTGATCAGAGGGGAGATTTCGTATACTTATGCGCCTCTTCCTGAAGTTTTTCTTAGTGTATCTTCCCGAATAAAAGAGCCATACAGAAGATGGCTGAAAAAGACAGCAGAAGAAATGGAATCCCGTGATGCGGCAGGTTTTGCCAGAGTATGGAACAGATGTACGGACAAGTATCTGGAAACGCTTGGTTTGAAAGATGAACATAAGATTCTGGTGAAAGAACCGGGAACGTTTCTCGGAATCTTTGAAAAAGAACTTTCTGATCGGGCAATGGTGATGTATCTGAACAAAATGGACTTGGAAATCGAGAAGCTGAGAGCGGATCTGGCATCGAAGGTGAAGGTTGGAAGGTGTCTTGGCGTTATGACAGGTTTGTTTTTTATCGTAATCTTGATTTGATCCGGCACAGGCAGGAGGAACTATGGATATTAGTCTTATTTTTAAAATTGCGGCAGTGGGAATACTTGTCTCTATTTTAAGTCAGGTATTAAAACACAGCGGAAGAGAGGAACAGGCGTTTCTTGCCAGTCTGGCCGGACTGATTCTTGTGTTGTCGTGGGTACTTCCTTATATTTATGATCTCTTTCGGACTGTCAGGCAGCTGTTTTCTTTATGATGCGCGGTGCAAAAAAAGAATCTGAAAAAATAAGAGAGGAAAAGAAAGGGTGCGAAGCAGGTGAGCGTGATACAGGCAGGAATGATAGGGGTCATCGGGGTAATGCTGGCAGTGCAGTTAAAAGGAAATAAGTCAGAATATGGGGTGTATGTAAGCGTGGCGGTGAGTGTGATCTTATTTGTGCTCATTTCAGAAAGACTTGGTATTTTTGTTCGTACGGTCAAAGATCTTGTGTCATATTCCAAAATAGAGACAAGTTATTTTTCTGTGATCTTGAAAATGCTTGGAATTACTTATATTGCAGAATTTGCGTCAGGAATTTGTAAAGATGCAGGATATCAGACAATAGCAGGACAGATTGAAACGTTTGGGAAACTGACAATACTGGCGCTTGGGATGCCGATCCTTACGGCGCTGCTTGGAACGATCAGGGAGTTTCTTTCATGAGAGGGAGAAAAGCGAGATTTCTTTTCACGTTGCTTTTGACATTGCTTGTGTTTGGGTTCGGCACGAGGATCGTTAATGCGGACGAGTGGGAAAAAGAGGTTGGAGAAGAATCTGTATTTGAAACAAAAGAAAAAAGTACAGAAGGAATCGGTGCGGAGCTTTTAGAAGAATTTGATTTCAAAGAAGTTGAGAAAAGCGTATCGGCGTTATTTCCGAAAGAAAAAATCTCTTTTGAAGAAGTTGTATCTTCATTTATATCCGGAAACTCTGGCGAAATATTGGAGACAGTCGCAGGATATTTAAAGGATGAGATTGCTTATGAGTTTTTATACAGTAAAAAAATATTGATTTATGTAATCTTGATCGCTGTTCTGGCGGCTGTTTTCAGTAATTTCGCAGGAGCGTTTCAAAGCAGACAGATTTCGGAGATGAGTTTTTATGTGATTTATATGCTTCTGATCACTCTTTGTCTGATGTCTTTTCAAACGGCAGTTCATGGGATCGGAGAAAAAGTGGAGTCTCTTACTGCATTTATGAGGGTGCTTTGTCCGGGGTATTTTCTGGCTGTTGCTTTTGCATCGGGAAGTGTAACTTCGCTGTTTTTTTATAATATGATACTTTTTCTGATTTATATTGTAGAGCTTGTGATCGTGCGGTTTCTGTTTCCGGTTATCCATATTTATATTATGGTCCAGGTACTCGGAAATCTGACGGAAGAAGATCTGTTTTCTGAGTTTGCGGATTTGTTGAAAAAGATTGTTACATGGATCCTTCGGACAATGGCGGCATGTGTTGTTGGCGTGAATGTTGTACAGGGGCTGCTGGCTCCGGCTGTGGATCTGGTGAAAAGGAGTGCTCTTACGAGGACTGCGGAGGCGATTCCGTGGGTCGGAAATGTGATGGGCGGAGCGGCGGAAGTGACGTTGGGAGCGATTGTCTTGATTAAGAATGGAATCGGAATGGGAGGAGCATTTATTGCAGTTCTGATTTGCGCTGTCCCGCTTTTACAAATGCTTCTGTGCGCTCTGCTTTATAAGATGGCGGCGGCAGCGGTGCAGCCTGTATCAGATAAAAGGATTACGGCATGCATTCGTGGAATGAGCGAAGGATATGAGATGATTGTTTCTGTTATTTTTACAGTTGGATTTTTGTTTTTACTTACGATCGCTGTTGTAGCAGGAGCAACAACATAAAAGACGAAAAAGAAATCTGGCGTAAGTTTTCGAAAAAGGAGAAAGGAAATGTTTGATCAAGTGTACGGGTGGCTTCAGAACATTGTGGCATATCTTGTTGTAGTAACTGCAGTGATGCATGCGATTCCGGGAAAAGATTATGAAAAGTATATTCGCTTCTTTTCGGGACTTGTGCTGATCGTGCTTCTTTTCATGCCTGTTTTAAGTGTGTTTGGCATGAAAGAAACATTCGGAACAATCTATAACGATCAGATTGAAAAAAAAGAGAGGGAAATGTTGGAAGAGGCAGGAAGATCTTACGAGGAAATGCTTGAAAATTATATAAGTTATGAAGAAGATGAGAAAACGGAAGCTGTCAATAATCTCAGAACAGACAGAGAAACAGAAAGTGCGGACAGGAGGTGACGAAGATGGATCTGAAAAAAGCGGGAGACTATATAAAAGCATTAAAAAATGGAGAGAAGCTTCCGAAGAAAAATACGTTTCTCATCCTTTTCCTGCTTGGGGCGCTTCTATTTGTGATTGTTCTCCCAACCGGCGGATCTTCGTCATGGAAAAGCGGAAAAACAGAAGAAAATACCGGAGAGCCTGAAGGGAAAGAAACATGGCAGACAGGGGAGTATGAAACTTATTTGGAAGAAAAAACAGCGCGTGTTTTATCACAGGTGAAAGGAGCAGGAAAGGTCACTGTTATGGTTACTTTGAAGTCAAATGGTCAGAGGCTGATTGAAAAAGATCAAACAGGGAGTACGCAGACAATAGAAGAGACAGGGGAAGAACAGGGGAAGAGAACGGAATCAGAAACAGCTTCCGAGAAGATCAGTATATATGAACAAACAGCGGACGGGGCATCTGTCCCGTATGTAAGCAAGGAACTGACGCCGGAGATCGGTGGAGTGATCGTAATCGCAGACGGAGGGGGTGATGCGGTTGTAGCAAGGAATCTTACAGAAGCGGTACAGGCATTATTCGGCGTAGAGGCGCATAAGATAAAAATAATGAAACGGGACTGATACATAAAAAAGGAGGCTTGTAAAGTGAAGAAAGTGTTTAAGAAAAATCAGGTTATCATTGCTGCGCTGGCAGTGATGATCGCAGTGGCGGGATATTTGAACTATTCCGGGAAAATATTCCCTGAGAAGGACGGAGGGGCAGAAGAGGCAAATGCAGATCTTGCCAATCAGGAGCTTCTCGATATTTCGGAAGAAGATGTGGAGACGGTAGGAGATGAGATTGCAAGCAATGATTCGGAAGTAGAAGGCACGCCGGGGGAAGCAGTGCTTACAAACGGTGCTGCAGAGACGACGGTTGCGCAGGCAAAAGTAACAAGGGAGCAGGTGCGGGCGCAAAATAAAGAAACATTGCAGGCAATCATAGACAATACGAATTTGAGTGAAGCAGAGAAACAAGAAGCGGTATCCCAGCTTGTACAGATGACAGAGATTGCAGAACAGGAAGCTGCCATAGAGACAATGATGGCGTCGAAGGGATTTTCGGAGGCAGTGGTGAGTATTGATGAAAATTCAGCAGATATTGTTGTCAAAGCAGAGGAATTAACAGATGCAAATCGAGCGCAGATTGAGGATATCGTGACAAGAAAGACAGAGATTGCCCCAGAAAATATCGTGATTACTCCAATCCATGAATAGGAGGAGGTATACGCGGCGGTAGAGAGGTGGTTCAGTCATTCTGATATAAGATGAAGAAGAAATCCCGCAGTTGAAGTATTTTAGAAGATATGCTAAACTAAATTGGTATGTCCGGAGACGATCCGGGAAAAATAAAAGAACGAACAGATGCATTTTATAAGCATTAGGAGAAAAGAAACATATGTCAGAGATAACGAATGAAATAAAAAAGAGAAGAACATTTGCGATTATTTCTCATCCGGATGCGGGAAAAACAACGCTGACGGAAAAATTTCTTTTATATGGAGGAGTGATCAATCAGGCGGGGTCCGTCAAAGGAAAGGCGACAGCAAAACATGCGGTGTCAGACTGGATGGAAATCGAAAAGGAAAGAGGTATTTCGGTTACTTCTTCTGTTCTTCAGTTTAATTATGGCGGATATTGCATCAATATCCTTGACACACCGGGACATCAGGATTTCTCAGAAGATACTTACAGGACGCTGATGGCGGCGGATTCTGCAGTTATGGTAATCGATGGTTCAAAAGGTGTAGAGGCACAGACGCGAAAATTGTTTAAAGTATGCGCCATGCGCCATATCCCGATCTTTACATTTATCAATAAGATGGATCGGGATGCGAAAGATACGTTTGACCTTTTGGATGATATCGAGAAAGAACTTGGGATACCAACCTGCCCGGTAAACTGGCCGATTGGATCAGGAAAAGGGTTTAAAGGAGTGTATGACCGCCAAAAAAAAGAAGTAGAGCTGTTCTCGGATACAAGAAAAGGAACGACGACAGGAGAAGTGAAAGTTGTTGCGATGAACAATCCTGAGATTGACTGGCTGATCGGAGATGAAGCGAAGACAACTCTCATGGAAGAAATTGAACTTTTAGACGGTGCGTCGGCGGAGTTCGATCAGGAGCTTGTTGATAAGGGAGAACTTTCTCCGGTATTCTTTGGTTCTGCTCTGACTAATTTCGGGGTGGAAACATTTTTGAGACACTTCCTTGCCATGACGACGTCACCCCTGCCGAGAATGTCGGATCACGGAGCGATCGATCCAATGGAAGAAAAAGACTTTTCTGCCTTTGTATTTAAGATTCAGGCG
>CAJLUP010000004.1 GCA_905209865.1 uncultured Lachnospiraceae bacterium | reverse complement strand
ATTTTTTAACAAATTCCTTATCATTTACAAAGAAATACTCCAGCAGCTTTTTCAAATATGGATTAGAGATCTGACGGATATATGCGGTCAATTCCTCATACATCCCATCGACACTTTTTTCTGTAACCGGCATATAATCTGCCGGATTATATTCTTCTTCATCCGCTTTACGGATCTGTTTTATATTAATCTGAAGATTACCGTTATAATTGATCACTTCACCATAGACTTCTATAAAATCTTTCTCATCGTATTCTGCGATTCCCTGAGAATTGGGATCCCAGACTTTTCCATCAAGCGTCCCTGTCTTATCCTGCAAAAGTACATTATCATATGGTTTCCCATTTCTTGTTTCAGCAGAACGCTTTCCTTTACACAGGTAAATATTCCGAATTGTTTCTCCTTCATGTAAACCACTAATATATCTCATGTTTCATTTCCTCTTTCTTCTTATCTTATTTTTTATCTCATTCCGGCATCTGATATTCTTTCAGTTCTGCTGCCTTCCGGCATTCAGTTTTCTTCCCATTCCGCCGCTTTCTATCGTCTAATATTAGCTCGTCTCTTTCACCTTTCGTGATTTGATCTTGCTTTCCTTATTGAATGACCCCTTATTGAATTTTTCATTCACTGCTTTTTTCTTCTGTCACAACAGAAAAATCCACATCCACATATCCGTCCGCGCCAAGCCGTTTTCCTACAAGCTCCATCGTTTCTCCCACTGACGAGTCAATGACGATCGTTTGATACGCCGAAAGATCCGTCACCTTTTCTCCCGCCGCCTGGCATATAATATCCCCAGTCTGTATGCCTGCTGCCATTGCCGGAGAATCCGGATCCACATCTGCCACATAAATTCCCTGAGGCATCCCGTGTTCTTCCGATAACTGAGGCGTCACCGTTGTTCCGCGAATACCGACATAAGGAACGCTTTTCCCATTGACAAGCAGTTCGATGATCGGTTTCAGATCAGAAATTCCATATGCATTGACGACATTTTTCCCGCTTCCATTCCTTGCAGATGCCGAGATCAGTCCTACAGCCTCTCCGTCCATATTAAAGAGGACTCCTGTTCCTTTCTCTTCTGCCGGAATGTCTGTTGCGATCACTTCGCACTCTCCGTCAAAAAATGACGCTTTATGATTCGATGCGCTGACAACGCCGTAAGACATCCCGTCTGTATAACCAAACATATTTCCAAGGGCAAGTACGCCCTCGCCCTGCATAACTACATTGGAATTGCCTAAAACAGCAACCTTAACCGCCTTTTTCGTATCCGTATCCAAACTGCTTTGCCCGATGCCGAATACTGCGATCTTTCTGTTAGCGTCCTGCTTCTTCAATACTGCCCGAAATTTTTTCCCATTTGAAAAAGTCACTTCCCATGCAGATGCGTCTTCACAGATCGAACTGTCTGTCAGAACCAACAATTCCCTTCCGTTATCTCCGGTGATCATCCCTGACACACTTCTGTGTTCTCCGGTCATATCGCCTTTCCAAGCTTCATCCTCTGACACAGTTGACACCGATACAATGCTTCTCTGCGCCTCTTTGGCAAGAGCATTCATTCCTGCCGTCATTTCTTCGTAGCTTTCTGCATTAAATACAGATTCAGGGCTATTCCCGTCTGCAATTTGAGAAGGATCTTCCCCTGACTGCTCATCTCCCTGAATGTTCACCGTCTTCGTACTTCCCCCAAACCACTCCTGTATCCACGGTTTAAGCGCAAAAAAACCCAAGCAGGCAAACACCCCCAAGATCAGACCGTAAATTGCGATCCTGACAAATTGTTTTATAAGTGATTCCCTGCTGGTAGGTTTTACTTTAATCGTTTCCTGTAAAAAAGAATAGTTTTGTTCTTCCGCACTGTCTTCCGACGGATTTTTTTGTTCTTTATCATTCGGCATGGACTTATTTTCCTCCAAATTCTAGTATACCTGATTCATTCCTTTCTGAAAAGGTTTTTCTTACTTCCCGAAAGTCCTTTTCTTTATCCTGATAATAGAGTAGAATGAGAGTACAAACATAACAGACAGGTGAATTTATGAATAATAAAACTTTACAAAAACTCGAATTTGATAAAATTATATCTTCTCTAGAAAACGAGGCCGGCTCTTTCCGCGGAAAACAGCTCTGCCGACGTCTAAAACCAATGACGGATCCTGGAAAGATCGACTTACTGCAGGAACAGACTTCTGCCGCATTCACAAGGATTATTAAGAAAGGGCGGATTTCTTTCGGAGATGCCGCCCCCGTAGAAGAGTCTCTTAAGAGACTTGAGATCGGCGGCGCTTTGAATGCGTCTGAACTTCTGCGTATCTGCCGTCTTCTTTCAAATACTGCCCGTGTCAAATCATACGGAAGGCATGATACACAGGAAGATCTTGCAGATTGTCTTGATATTTATTTTGACGGACTTGAACCGCTTACCCCTCTCGTAAATGAAATCGAAAGATGTATCATTTCCGAAGACGAGATCAGCGATGATGCAAGCAGTACATTGAAACATATCCGAAGAAATATAAACAGCCTTAATGACCGCGTACACACAACACTTTCAGGACTCGTAAACGGTTCTCTCAGAACTTATCTTCAGGATGCGCTGATCACGATGCGCGGAGACCGGTACTGTATTCCGGTCAAAGCAGAGCATCGCAGTCAGGTACAAGGACTGATCCACGATCAGTCGGCTTCCGGTTCTACTTTATTTATCGAACCTATGGCTATCGTAAAGCTGAACAACGATCTGCAAGAACTGTATGTAAAAGAACAGGACGAAATTCGCAAGATCCTTGCCTCCTTAAGCGAAGAAACGGCGCAGTATATCGAAGAGATCCGGACAGATTATCGCTCTCTTACCGACCTTGACTTTATTTTTGCAAGAGGCGCCCTTGCTCTTTCCATGCGCGCAAGCCGTCCGGTCTTAAACGAAGAAGGCCGCATACGCATACGGGAAGGACGTCACCCTCTTCTCGATCAGAAAAAAGTCGTTCCGATCACGGTATCTCTCGGCGATGAATTTTCTCTTCTTATCATCACCGGACCGAATACCGGAGGAAAAACAGTCTCTCTGAAGACAGTCGGACTTCTCACACTTATGGGACAATCCGGCCTGCACATTCCTGCCGCAGACCGTTCGGAACTTTCAGTGTTCAGACAAGTATATGCAGATATCGGAGATGAACAAAGTATAGAACAGAGCTTAAGTACCTTCTCTTCGCATATGACAAATATTGTTTCTTTTTTGAAAAAAGTTGACGAACGTTCCCTTGTTCTCTTTGACGAACTGGGCGCCGGAACTGATCCGACCGAAGGAGCGGCTCTCGCCATTGCGATTTTATCTCACCTTCATAAAAGAAATATACGCACAATGGCAACCACTCATTACAGTGAGTTGAAAGTATATGCGCTTTCCACACCCGGCGTCGAAAACGCCTGCTGTGAATTTGACGTAGAAAGCCTTCGTCCAACCTACCGTCTGCTGATCGGTATTCCGGGAAAAAGTAATGCTTTTGCAATTTCAGGGAAACTGGGTCTTCCTGATTATATTATTGATGATGCAAAAAAACGACTCAGTGAACAGGACGTTTCCTTCGAAGACCTTCTCAGCGATCTTGAGGCAAGCCGCCGCACGATTGAAAAAGAACAGGCCGAAATTGCCGCTTATAAAAAAGAAGCGGAAGCTTTAAAGCACCAGGCAGCACAAAAACAGGAAAAACTGGACGAGCAGCGCGACCGCATTCTTCGTGAAGCAAACGAAAAAGCCAATGCGATCTTAAGAGAAGCAAAAGAAGTCGCCGATGAAACAATCCGAAATTTCCACAAATTCGGCAAAGAGAATATTTCAGCCGCAGAAATGGAAAAAGAAAGAGAACGTCTCCGCAAGAAGATCAAGGATACTTCTGCCTCTGCTTCGCTGAAGACAAACAAACCAAAAAAGAATCACAAACCATCTGATTTTAAACTGGGCGAATCTGTAAAAGTATTAAGTATGAACCTGACCGGAACCGTCAGTTCTCTTCCAGATGCAAGAGGGAATGTTACTGTTCAGATGGGAATCCTCAGATCTCAGGTTCATATTTCCGATTTGGAAATTATCGAAGAAGTATCGCCTTACGCACCGAAACGAATGAACCGTACATCAAAAAGTAAGATTAAAATGAGCAAATCTCTTTCTGTAAGTCCGGAGATCAATCTTCTCGGGAAAACAGTAGACGAAGCAGTTGCCGAACTGGATAAATATTTGGACGACGCCCTGCTTTCTCACTTAAACAGTGTCCGCGTAGTTCACGGAAAAGGAACCGGAGCTTTAAGAAAAGGGATCCATGAATATCTAAGAAGACAAAAACATGTAAAATCATACCATCTTGCCGAATTCGGAGAAGGAGATGCCGGCGTCACAATCGTCGAACTTGGATAACAGTACAGGCATAAAGGGAGGAACATCATGACCGGAAAACAAAAAATTCTCATCGTTGACGATGATGAAAATATTGCAGAACTTATCTCACTCTATCTCATAAAAGAATGTTTTGACACAAAAATAGTATCGAACGGAGAAGACGCACTAAAAGCATTTGAGACGTATGAACCGAATCTGATCCTTCTTGACCTTATGCTTCCCGGTATCGACGGTTATCAGGTCTGCAGAGAAATTCGGGCAAAGTCATCCGTTCCTATCATCATGCTCTCGGCAAAAGGGGAAGTATTCGACAAAGTGCTCGGTCTTGAGCTTGGTGCAGACGATTACATCTTGAAACCCTTTGATTCCAAAGAAATGGTTGCCCGCGTACGGGCTGTTCTGCGCCGCAGCCAGCCGATAAAGGCAGACAGTCCGAAACCCGAGAAAACAAAATGCGTCGAATACGAGGGACTGACTATCAACCTGACAAACTATTCTGTTCTTTGCGACGGGAAAATTGTCGAAATGCCGCCAAAAGAACTGGAGCTTCTATACTGCCTCGCCGCATCCCCTAACCAGGTATTTACACGGGAACAGCTTCTTGACCGTATTTGGGGATATGAATACCTCGGCGATACGAGAACCGTCGACGTCCATATAAAACGTCTTCGAGAAAAACTAAAAGACCACCCCCACTGGAAAATAGGTACTGTATGGGGAATCGGCTATAAATTCGAAACGAAATAACAGGAGAATGCTCTCATGAAAAGCACACTGCATCTTAAATTTATTGCACTTTATATTATCTTTGGATTTTTATGCCTGTTTTCCACTGCAACTCTTACGAAACAGCTTGTAACAGACAAACTCACAGAAGACACTTCCCGTACACTCTATCGGGAAGCGACCTTCGTTGCCAATGACTATCTCCCGTCTTATTTTTCGGGAGATTCTTCAATTTATAATGTCCAATCTCAGTTGTCAGCAATGAAACTCTACTTCAACGCTTCGATTTGGTTTGTGGACAATACAGGAACTACACTTACCTCTTCCAGTTTGGAAGGAACTTCATGCCCGGATGCGATCGAGCATTTTAACCCTGCCGAAATCGGAGGAAAACGCTATATCACAGGTACTTATCACGGATATTTTGCAGAAGATATGATCACCGTTATGGCTCCTGTAACACAAGAATTTTCTACAAAAGGATATCTGCTGATCCACAGCCCTGTTTCTGCAATCGAAGAGCGATGCACACCGATCATGATTCAGGTGTATATTTCTGTGGCAGTAATCGTTGTACTCGCTCTCATTTTCCTGCTTGGCGTCCAGTTTTTCGTTTACCGCCCTCTCCGGCAGATTTCCGAAGCCGCAAAACAATATGCCCTCGGAAACCTTGATTACGAAATTCCGGTAAATACTCATGACGAACTCGGATATCTCTCTGCATCTATGAACTATATGGCAGCCAGACTAAAAGACATGGATGACTATCAAAAGAAAATCGTCGCAAATGTATCCCATGATTTCCGTTCGCCGCTCACCTCTATGAAAGGATATGTAGAGGCGATGGCAGACGGCACAATTCCGCCGGAATTATATGGGAAATATTTGAATATTATCTTATTCGAAACAGAAAGGCTCACCGATCTCACACGAGATCTTCTCACACTGAACGAATTTGATACGAAGGAGATGCTTCTTGATAAATCAGATTTCAACATACAGGATGTGCTGAAAAGCACCGCCGCATCATTTGAATCTGCCTGTACTCAAAAGCATATTTCCATCGAACTTCTTCTCATGCCAGAAACAGTATCCGTATTCGCGGATAAACGCAAAATTGAACAAGTTCTCTATAACTTAATTGATAATGCGATCAAATTCAGTGAAAATAATTCCTCGATCACGGTTGAGGTAAGTAAGAAAAACGACAAAGTATTCGTTTCCGTAAAAGATCACGGAATCGGAATTCCTCGTAAAGAGCTCAATAAAATATGGGAGCGTTTTTACAAATCCGACCTTTCCCGCGGCAAAGACAAAAAAGGGACAGGTCTTGGCCTGTCCATTGTAAAAGAAGTTATTCAGGCTCACGACGAGCACATCAATGTGATAAGCACCGAGGGAGTCGGCACAGAATTCATCTTCTCTCTCAGCAGAGGCGGGTAATACTTACCCGCTTCTTATTATTCATAAAGCATACCTTTTATAACCGGATCATCCAGACTCTCTTTATCTGCCCATACATATCCTGTATTAACATTCGCCTCATTTCCGATCTCCAAGGTCGCTCTTGCAGCAGCAACAACTGTTGCGTATCCCATACCGAACGGATTTTGAACGATCAGTCCATCGACTTTTCCATCCTTCAACGCCGCTACCTGTTCTTTTCCGGCATCAAATCCCATCAGTACGATATCCTCTGCATTTTCTACTATATCAACAGCATCCATTGCAAGTAAAACAGCATCTGCATTTACCGCAAAACAGCCTTTCAGCTCAGGATGTTTCTCCATATAATAAGCAGCCACATCGGCGTCTTTCATTCCATCGGCGATCGCATGGATATCTTCCAGTTTCGTCTGAATCGTTTCAGATGCTGTGTCCTGCGCCACCTCTTCCGCAGTGTCCTGCCCTGAGGATTCCACCGTCCACGCGGCAAGTTCCTCCTTCGTCACTCCAAGCTCTTCTGCTGCCGCCTGCATTTTCAATTCCTCTAGCTGATCCATATAGATTGTCTCGACAATCTTCACTTCCGGATAATTCGCAGCAAGTTCATCCGCAACTGCTTTTGTACGCTCCTTGGCCGTTCCCGAGACAGAATCCTGAGCGATCAGAATGATCTCACCTTTTCCGTCGATCGCCTCGCCTAATTTTTGCGCGCCTTCTTTTGCTGCCGCCGTATTATCGGTCATACAGGTGCACTGAATTCCCTGATAACTGTTTTTTGAATCAAACGCAACAACTGCAATCCCATTTTCCGCGGCAAGATCAAACTGTACTGCCGACGCATCTTCCGCAACACTGGCAACCGCAATCACATCAGGATACCTTGCCAGCTCCTCGTCAAGAATATTCACCTGTTCATCAATATTCTCACTGTCTGACGGCGCGTTATAAAGAACTTTAATCTTATCCTCGCCTTTGTATCCTAAATGTTTATTAATATCTGCCGCAGCCTGCTCTACTCCCGCCTGCACTTCATTCCAATAAGATGTCCCTTCTCTTTTCCCGATTACCGATATATAAGTTCCCGGTTCCAAATCAAGGTCGCTGATATCTGCATATACTTCGGGAGAAATCTTATCAAGATTCGCCTGCCACGCAGGATCCTCCTTTTTTTCCCCGGTAAATGCATCGTTTTCTTTCGGCGTACTGCATGCGCAAACTCCCATTGCCACACATAAAGCAAGCGCCGCCGCTGCTGTAACTTTTTTCTTCATTCTGATTTATCCTCCGCTTTTATCCTTTTATAATACACCATATTGCACAAAATAAATGTGAATTTTTACTAAACTTTTATTTCTTGAAGAAAACTTCTTATTATGGTACAATTTTACAATATATTGCATATTTTGCGAAAGGAATGAGTACAACTATGACAACAGAACACATTTGTATTATGATCGCCATTATTATTTATCTTGGCGCCATGCTCTACGTCGGCTATCGTTGTTCCAAAAACAACCATGACACGACGGATTTCTATCTCGGCGGACGAAAACTCGGTCCCCTTGTCACAGCCATGAGCGCCGAAGCTTCCGATATGAGCAGCTGGCTTCTCATGGGACTTCCCGGACTGGCATATCTGACGGGAATCGCAGACGCCGGATGGACTGCGATCGGACTCGCTATCGGAACTTATGTGAATTGGAAAATTGTGGCAAAGAGAATCCGCCGCTACACTCTCGTAGCCGGAAACTCCATCACACTTCCTTCTTTTTTCAGCAATCGTTACCGTGACCGACGCAAGATTCTTCAATCTATCGGAGCGATCTTTATCGTCATATTTTTTATTCCGTACACAGCTTCCGGTTTTGCCGCATGCGGAAAACTGTTTTCCAGCCTGTTCGGAGTAGATTATGTTGCGGCGATGATCATCAGCGCCATCGTTATCGTAGGTTATACAGCGCTTGGCGGCTTTTTAGCTGCTTCGACAACAGACTTTATCCAAAGTATCATCATGTCTATCGCCCTGCTCATCGTATTTATCTTTGGGATCAACATCGCCGGAGGTATTCCTTCCGTTATCGAAAACGCGCAGTCGCTCCCGGGATATCTGACTATGATGACAACCTACGATCCGGTTGCAGGAGTTGAGCAGCCGTATCCGATCATCAATATTATTTCCATGATCGCATGGGGACTGGGCTACTTTGGTATGCCTCACATCCTGCTTCGTTTCATGGCGATTGAGGATGAAGAAAAACTCACGCTTTCCAGACGAGTTGCAACGGTATGGGTTGTCATTTCCCTCGCAGTTGCAGTACTGATCGGTGTGATCGGTCTGGCAATGAGCGACGTAGGCGCTTTAAAAACACTGACAGGTTCGGATTCCGAAACAATCATCGTACAGATTGCCGACCTGCTGAGCAAGCACGGCATTCTTCCTGCTTTACTTGCCGGAACGATCCTTGCCGGAATATTGGCCTCCACAATGTCCACCGCAGACTCACAGCTTTTGGCAGCATCCTCCGCAGTGTCTTCTGATCTTCTCGGAGACAGAGTTGCAAAGACCGGAGACAAGAAGAAAGCAATGAACGCAGCCCGTTTCACACTGCTCGCAATCGCGGTGATCGCAGCTATTATCGCCCGTGACCCGAACAGTTCCGTGTTCAGTATCGTTTCCTTTGCATGGGCAGGTTTTGGAGCTGTATTCGGCCCGGTCGTGCTCTTTGCACTGTTCTGGAGACGTTCTAACTGGCAGGGCGCCCTTGCCGGAATGATTTCCGGAGGCGCTATGGTTTTTATCTGGAAATACCTTGTTCGTCCTCTCGGCGGTGTCTGGGATATTTATGAACTGCTTCCGGCTTTCACAGTATCCTGCCTTATGATCGTTATTGTAAGCCTTCTCACAAAAGCTCCTTCCAAAGAGATCGTAGAAGAGTTTGATCGTGTATAACTTGAAAGACATTGCAGAAAAATTCAATCGCGCATACTTCGAACGAATTCATAAAAGAGTGGGATCACGCATAACTTAAAAAGACAGTCTGACTGAATGAAATTAAAAAACAGCCGGGATAGGTCCTGAATAAGTTCTTAATTTAGAACATACAAATGACTTGTATATTCAGACTCATTGTATTAAAATAATGAACATAAAGAGAACTGACCTTTACCGATTCTCTTTTCAAATCAAAAAAGGAGGATACATACTATGGCACACGTTATTAGTGATGAATGCGTAAGCTGTGGTTCTTGCGAAGCTGAATGTCCTGTAGGCGCTATCTCCGAAGGCGATGGCAAATACGAGATCGACGCTGATGCTTGTGTAGACTGCGGAGCTTGTGAAGCTGCATGTCCGACAGGCGCTATCTCAGCCGAGTAATATAAATCGCAAAGTGATCACAAAAGAGAAGCACCGTTCCTATATGGGACGGTGTTTTTTTGTAGGAACTTGACGAACGATTTTTCCCTTCTCAAGTCATTGTGTATGCTATAATAATGTCAAAAGCAAAATGAGGAGGTTCACATATTAATGGGTGAAGTCAGATTTATGATTTCTGAAGCCGCAAAACAGGTCAACGTCGAGTCACATGTATTAAGATATTGGGAAGAAGAACTTGACCTGACGATCGGACGAACAGAAATGGGACATCGATACTACACCAAAGATGACATTCAGCTCTTCTGCTGTATCAAAAAACTGAAAAACGAAGGAATGCTCTTAAAAGACTTAAAGCCTCTTATTCCCGAATTAAAGAAAACAAAATCTCAGTTAAAAACCCCTGAAAAAGAAAAGAAAGAACTTCAGACAGCGCCTTCAAAATCAGGTGACATCTTACTGCCGCTCAATACTGTCGATCAGATGCGCGCACTTGTCGGAGATGTGTTCCGTGAAGCGCTGAGTGAAAATAATACGATATTAAAAAATGACATCAGCAGCACAATTACTACTGACGTCATTCATGAAATGGATTTTATACTTGAAGCAAAGGAACGCCGTCAGGAGGAACATTTCCGAAAACTGGACATGCTCATCCGAAAACAGCAAACCGCCAGAAAAGAATCTTCCAAATCCGGCGCAATCATGAAATTGAAAAGTATCTTTACATAATTTACTGCTGCTGACGCAGTTCGTTTCCAAAGCGGGTATACTGCGGCATCCACGCAAGACGGACGGTTCCGATGGGACCGTTCCTCTGTTTTGCGATGATGATCTCCGCAATATTCTTATCCTCAGTATCCGGATTATAATAATCATCACGATAAATAAACATACAAACGTCCGCATCCTGCTCGATTGCTCCTGACTCACGAAGGTCGGAAAGCATCGGTCTTTTATCGGTTCTTTGCTCAACTGCACGGCTTAACTGCGACAGAGCGATCACCGGCACGTTCAATTCCCTTGCAAGACCTTTCAAAGATCGTGAAATCTCGGAAATCTCCTGCTGGCGGCTTTCGTTTTTGCGTCCGCCGCTTCCGCTCATCAACTGCAGATAGTCGATGATAATCAGATCAAGTCCCTGTTCAAGTTTATATTTACGACATTTCGAACGCATTTCCGAAATACTGATTCCAGATGTATCGTCAATAATCATACGGGAACTTCCGATTGTTCCTGCACCTTCGATCAATTTCTCCCAATCGGTATCTGTCAGATTTCCGTTTCTTAAGACTTGCGCATCTACATGTGACTCAAGGGAAAACAAACGGTTTACAAGCTGTTCCTTTGACATCTCAAGACTAAAGATCGCCACTGCAAGATTTTGGCGAAACGCCACATGCTGTGCGATGTTCAGTACAAACGCTGTTTTTCCCATAGATGGACGAGCAGCTATAAGAACAAGATCCGATCTTTGCAGACCAGACAACTTATAATCAAGATCAATGAACCCTGTCGGGATTCCTGTCACATTTCCTTTCGTTTTTGACGCCTTTTCGATAACATCCAACGCATTTAATACAACCTGCTTTATCGGAACGTATTCCTGCGAATTTCCGTTTTCTGCAAGTTCAAACACGCGCTTTTCCGTCCGTTCAAGCAGTTCATCCAACGGCTCGTTCTCAAGATAGCAGGCATTCGCCGTCTCTTCATTAATTTTGATCAGACTGCGCAAAACAGATTTTTCTTTTACAATCTCAGCATAATACTTCACATTCGCCGATGTCTGCGTCCCTACAAGAAGTTCTCTGGCAAATTCCATGCTGCTCACTTCCTGCGGCACATCTTTTGTCTTTAAATACTCCTGAAGCGTGATCAGATCCACCGGACGCCCTGATCGGAAGAGATCTGTCATAGCGTCAAACAAAATGCCGTATGCCGTCTGATAAAAATCTTTTCCGGTCACGATCTCCGATGCGACCATGATCGCATCTTTATTCATCAACATCGCCCCAAGCACAGCCTGTTCTGCTTCTGCACTATGGGGCGGTATCCGCTTCATTGCGGCTTCTATATTTTCCATAGGAACTCCTTATGCTTCTTCTTTCACAACAACTTTCAGTTCCGCTGATACTTCCGGATGGAGCTTTACTGTTACAACATGCGTACCGAGCGACTTGATCGCTTCTTTTAACTGGATCTTTTTCTTATCAATATCCAGTTTCATCTGCTCTTTCACCGCTGCTGCAATCTCTTTGCTTGAAACAGAACCAAAGGTTCTTCCGCCTTCCCCAACTTTGATCGCAAGTTCTACTTTTCCTGCCGCTAATTGTGCCGCAAGCTCTTTTGCCGCGTCAAGGTTTTCCTGAGCAACCTTCTTCTCATTGTTTTTCTGAAGTTTCAAGTCGTTCAAATTCTTTCCTGTCGCCTCTACTCCCAGTTTCTTCGGTAAGATAAAGTTTCTTGCATATCCGTCATTTACAGTTACGATCTCCCCTTTCTTTCCGAGAGATTTTACGTTTTCCAATAATATCACTTTCATTTATATATCTCCTTTCTCTATCATATCATCGATGGTCTCTTTGAGCGTACTGATTGCCTCTTCCATATTCGTATGATCAAACTGCGCTCCCGCGGAATTAATATGACCTCCGCCGCCCAGTTTTTCTGCTATGATCTGCACATTTACCTCATCGATCGAACGTGCGCTCATATAGATTTTCTCCTGATAAACCGTCAGCACAAACGAAGCGTTAATTCCGCTGATATCAAGAAGTTCGTTCGCAGTCTGTGCCGCAAGTACAGTTGGGCTTTCAATATCAGCCGGACAAACCGCGATCGCGAACTGATTCTTATACACTTCTGCTTCCCGCATCGCCTCTGCCTTCGCCCTGTACGATGCCATATCGTCGCGGAACATCTTCCGCACACGGGTAATATCAGCTCCGCACCGCCGAAGAAATGCCGCCGCCTCAAAAGTACGGACTCCTGTCCGGTTCATAAAGTTTCGTGTATCGATCATAATTCCGGCGTACATACATTCCGCCTCAACAGCCGGGATCTTAATACTGTCCGCAATATACTGAAGCACCTCCGCTACCATTTCGCAAGTAGAAGAAGAATAGGGTTCTACATAAGACAAAACTGCATTTGCAATCACCGTACTGCTCTGTCGGTGATGGTCTAAAACAGCCGTCATGCGGGAACGTCTTAAAAGTTCGGGACATTCCGTCATCTGCGGTTTGTTCGTATCAACTACGATTACCATTGTATTATCCGTAATATAATCCATCGCCTCGTCTGAAGTCAGAAAGATATCATCCTCATAAGCAGGATTTTCTGCGATCTCATTATACAACGGACGCACAGACTCCGTCACCGTATTGATGATAATATGTGCTTTCTTCTCAAGACTGACCGCCGCCCTGTAAATACCCATACACGCGCCAAAGGAATCCGGATCTGCAATCTTATGTCCCATAACGAGCACCCGATCCTTCGTCACAATAAACTCTCGCAGCGCTTCCGCTTTTACCCTTGCTTTTACACGGGTATTTTTCGCCGTCTGTTCTTTCTTGCCGCCAAAATAAGTAATTCCGGTACAGTCCTTTATGACCGCCTGATCGCCGCCTCGCGCAAGAGCAAGGTCGATTGCGACACGGGCATACTGATAGCTAAGCGCGTAAGTCGCCGTATTCAGACCTAAACCGATACTCAATGTAGCTGAGCGCGCATTTCCGATATTAACCTGTTTTACTTCTTCAAGAAGGGAGAATCGGTCTTCCGCTATTTTCTTATAAGCAGATTTACGAAGCACAATAAAATATTTGTCCTTCTCCATCTTCTTAACAATGCCGTCTACATCCCCGATATATTTGTTGATCTTACGATCGATCAGAGCAACAAGAAGCGACTGACGCACTTCCTCAACGCTTTCCATAACTTCGTCATAATTATCAATATAAATCAATCCGGCGATCATCCGCTGTTCTTCATTTTCACGGATATACGCGTTCAGCTCCGTCACATCCTGCATGGATATGGCTACAAAGAATTCCTCTTCTTCCGGGATCTGAAGTAATTTTTCCTTATCACTGAACCCTTGCAGAGAAACTCTGCGCAGTTCCACCTGATAATGTCTGTCGCAATACTCGACTTCCATCTCAACATGTTCCATATCATCCTTCGGAAACACACTTGTCGTAAGAGCCGGTATCATCTTATACAAATACTTTTCTTTTCTCGGACCTTGCGTCAATTTTGAAAACGCATCATTCTTCCAAAGAATATGTCCGTCTTCAAGGGCAATCGCATAAGGAACAGCCAATTCCTTTAAGAGCGTATTCTCAATCCCCTTATACTGCGCGGAAAACTGAATCAGATCCGCCAATATAAGAGATCGGTTATAAAAATACAGACCGCCCGCAATCGCCAGATAGATCAGAATAAACATAAACATAATAAACGCTGCTTTTCGGTCTACCATCAGAACCCATATGTTCATCGCGACAAGCAAAAACGTCATAATAAGCGGCCAGTTCATATACAGCCTAAGTTTTCCCTTTAAACGCATTTTCTTCTTTTTCATAGTAACATTACCTCATCCGCACCCACATGGGCACATGCAATGTGCATCATCAGATTACTAAAAAATTGGTTTCGCTACAACAATTTATTATACCATCTTTTTGGATTTTATTCTACTATACTTTTTCCGCTCTAAGTATGTTGTTTTTTCCATGTTGTTTTTTCCGCTCTATGTTGTTAACTTATGATAATGTCACCTTAAGATTCTCTTGAGATAATGTCACTTTTCATTAAACTATAAAACTATGAAAGAAGGATTAATCACATTGTCCCAAGAACAATTAAAAACATTCAAAGTCATTAACAGTTTCATCGACAAGTCCATTACTAGACAACAGGCTGCTAAGCTTCTTTCGCTTTCTCCACGCCAGATTACCCGTTTAAAGAAAGGAATCCTTGCATCTGATGCTGAATTCTTAATTCATAAAAACACAGGATGATAGCCAGCTCATGCCATCCCAGATGAAATAAAGGAAAAAGTCCTCTCCATACACTCTAAGCCGGAGTTTAAAGAGGTCAATTTCCTCCACTTCAAAGATATGCTTCTCGAAGATTATGAGATTGCCCTCTCATACACTTCGCTCTCTAGTATACTGAAAAGTGCAGGAATTGAAATCCCTATGAAGAAAAAAATTCGTCATCGCACTCACAGACGCAAACGCAAGTCTCATCCTGGGCAATTAATACAGATAGACGCAACCCCTTATGAATGGTTTGGCAGAAAAATTAAATATGCTCTACATGGTGCTATTGATGATGCTGTCGGTAAGATTCTTGGTTTATATATGACAGTCAGATAAAGAGAAATAATCGGATAAACCATTTCAGAACTTATGTCCATAAAAAAGCTGATAAGTCCTGAAAATATAATATTACGCATAAAATTTTTCCTTTTTAATTGGCCTTAGTAAAAAATTCCAAAGGATATTTTATTAAAAGCTGGTGAAGCAACGCCACTTACCTTCAAAATATCATGGATAATGTCCCAACTACGATAAGTATCAGCCCCCAACCAGAACGAGCGGTAAGCTTCTCATGAAAGCCCAGCCAGGAGAAAGCCACCGTTACCAGAATACTCAGCTTATCGATGGGCACTACTACACTTGCCAATCCGTCTTGTAAAGCACGATAATAACAAAGCCACGATGCCCCAGTCGCAAAACCAGACAGACAGATGAATGACAGCTCTTTCTTCGGAATCTCTCGTATTGTCCCAACCTTGCCTGTTACCAGCACCATGATCCACGCCATCACCAGCACAACGGCAGTACGAATGGCTGTTCCCAGATTAGACTCTACTCCCTCGATACCTATCTTACCTAAGATAGAGGTTAGACTGGCAAATACCGCTGAGCCAAACGCATAGAGCATCCAGCCCTTTTTTTGAACAGACACACCATTAGTCTCTGTTTTTTTCTCAATCATCAGGAAAGTGCCTGCACCAATCAGTAATACACCAATTCCCTGAAACAATCCGATGGGTTCCCCCAAAAGCAGGAAAGCCAGCAGAATTGTGAGAACTACGCTAGATTTATCGATAGGAACAACCTTGTTGACATCCCCCAACTGGAGAGCCTTAAAATAGCAGAGCCAGGATGCACCTGTGGCTGCCCCAGACAAAATCAAAAATAAAAGAGTTTTTCCTCCAATCGTACCAATTTGATTCTGAGAACCTGTTACAACTACCATTATCCAGGAAAAGATAAGTACAATAATGGTGCGAATAGCGGTGGCCACGGTAGAATCCGTTTTCCGAATACCGCATTTTGCGAGGATCGATGTTACACCCGCAAAGAATGCGGAACCAACAGCAAATGCAATCCACATAAAAGATACCCCCCCTAGATTATTACCCATTTATCAAAATATCAACTATGGGTTGCGATTATCTGTGTCATATCAGGAACCCCTGCTTTACTGTCCTCTTTGCATTTCTTGTAGAGAATATCCAACAATCGGGCAAATTCCTGCTGTTCCGTTTCATTGAGAGAAGAAAACAACCATTCATAAAATACAGACTCGATATGGACCTTGGAATTTTTCAGATACCGGGCCTTTTCCGTAGGATAAATAAGTTGACTACGACCATCCGCCCTCATTGTGCGGGCGGTAAATTTTTCGACTTCACGTGCTGTTTTCGTAATTTTTCGCTCAGATATATCCATGCAACATCGCCTCCAAAAAGATGTACTATCAACTATTTGCATGATAGTACATCTTTTTGCTATCGTCAACAGTGTTATATCTGTGGTAAATTCACCATTGAATATGAAACACGTCTTATGTTTCCATTAACGCTCCTGATCCTCATATTGTTTTTTTGCCGGAGACTTGCAGCTTCCTATGCGCCTGACGCACCATTCTCCGCACTGCCTGCCACTCAATATCTTCATATAGCATCAATCCTTGTGATGGAGTTATCTAAGGCATTTGGCCTTGTAAAACATCACAACTGATTGTAAATCATATCCGATTAAAGTACCTGTTGGGATTTCAACGAGTACTTTTTATTGCCTATACAAAAAAAGCTGACTCAAAGGGATATCCCCTAAGAATCAGCCTTATATTTTGATTAGTCCTGAACGTACGGCATCAAAGCGATATGTCTTGCTCTTTTGATTGCTACTGTAAGAGCTCTCTGATGTTTTGCACAGTTTCCTGTGATTCTTCTCGGAAGAATTTTTCCTCTTTCAGAAACATATTTCTTTAATTTTGCTACATCCTTGTAATCGATTTCGTTATTTTCTTTTCCACAGAATACGCAGACTTTTTTTCTTCTGCGAGCCGGACCTCTTCTCTTAAATCCGCCTTCCGGTCTGCTTCCCTTTTCGTAAGCCATGATGATTCTCCTTTCCTAATTGAACGGCAGCTCCTCATCAATACCATCCGGGATGTTCATAAATCCGTCTCCTGCCGGAGCGCTCGGCGCCGGACTCGGTGCAGACTGCTGATACATGCCTCTGTTTGCTTCACTCTCAGCTCTGCTCTCTGCGAACTCCTGCTCTTCCACGATCACTTCTGTTGTGTATACTTTCATGCCGTCTTTATTCGTGTAGCTTCCTGTCTGAATACGACCGGAAACAGAAACCCGCATTCCCTGACGGAAATATTTTTCCGCAAACTCTGCTGAACGTCCGAATACGACGCACGGAATGAAATCCGCTGTCGGTTCTCCGTCTCTTTTAAATCTGCGGTCAACGGCAACTGTATATCTTGCAACTGCCGTCGCATTATCTCCCTGTGAATATCTGACTTCAGGATCTCTAGTCAACCGTCCTACTAAAACTGCCTTATTCATATATACCTCTTTCCGCTTATGCTTCCTGTTTCACGCATAAATATCTGAGTACGTTGTCCATAATGCGGATACGCTGCTCCACTTCTCCCGGAACTGTACTTTCAGCTTCGAAGTGTACGAAGTAGTAAAATCCTTCTGTCATTTTCTGGATTTCATAAGCGAATCTTCTTTTGCCCCACTCATCCACGTCTGTTACGTTACCGCCGAAACGTGTGATAAGAGCTTTCACTTTCTCGATTACGTCCGCTCTTGCTTCGTCTTCGAGTTTTGCGCTCACAACAACAGCTAATTCATACTTATTCATGTTCTTATACCTCCTTATGGTCTCTGGCTCCCGTTTCCATTACGGGAACAAGGAATTATGATACATATCGGTTTCGATCCGACAGTATGTCACGATTATTGATGATACCATAAGTTTTTTTCAGTTTCAAGCCTTTTTTATAATTTGCCTTGTGTTTTTTTCAACTAATTTGCGGGCAACCATAATCTGATGTCCGCAGCCTGTACATTTCAATCTGAAATCAGCCCCGACGCGCAGTACTTCCCACTCTTTGCTCCCGCACGGATGAGGTTTTTTCATTGTAATAATGTCTCCCACATCAAATCTGTCCGCCATATCTTTTTCCTTTCTCCTGCATCAGTCGATCGCAGTCAGAACTCCCTGCACAAGAAAACGTTCATCATCACGGACATTCGTACATGTCGACAGACTTACGATCTGAGACTGTGCAGTCAGCTCTACATCTTCCACTTTATAGTTCGATGACTCCTCACAAAGTTTCAGGTATGCTTCATAATCCGCATCCGCAGCATACTCAATCTTATAATTATCCGCCGTATCTTTCACAACTCCGGCTGAGAACACCTTATATGTTCTGACTTTTCCATCCGGTGTATATATGTAGAAATTCGGATGCTTTTTGCAGAATGACTCACTGTCATATTCAAGAAGCTCTGAGAACATCTCGCCGCCTACATTCAGATGGTGACCATAAATAAATGTATTTCTATCCGAAAAATCACTGTTGTTTCTCATATCTACAAAAATTGCGCCAAGTTTATTATCGTTGGCAGTAAATGTTTTTGTCAGATATTCATTATTATCTGCGCTTTTCACAACCGGATAGTTAATCACTGCCGGTTCATCAAAACGAATCCATGCGACCGTATCTTCATTTTCTTTCAGCAAAGCGTCAAAATCAACCGTAAACCCTTTTCCTTCTTCATCTGCCGTAATTGCAATATCTTTAATTTTATCGTATTCTTCTCCTCCGGAGTAATACGGAATCAGCATCGTAATCAACTGATATAATGAGAAAATAAACACACATGCCGCAACAATAAGGACTCCGCCCGAAGCGAAATTAAATGCCGCTCGTTTTTGTTTCTTTTTCTTTTTTGACATTGCTTTTGACTTTCCGTCAGGACGTCCGCCCTGCTTCCTGACAATTCCATCTGCCGACCTGACCGCCTGCTTATTAGAATGACTGTCCTGTGCATTTCTTGCTGCCGGATCTGATGACGCTCCTGTTCTTCTCTGCGCGCTTCTCGCCGCCGGATCTGATGACGCTCCTGTTCTTCTCTGCGCGCTTCTTGCCGCCGGATCTGATGTTGCTCCTGTTCTTCTCTGCGCGCTTCCTGCTGCCGGATCTGAAGCAGTTCCCACAGGTCCTCTGCGCAGACTTCCCTGAGCCCTTCCGGCCTGTTCTGACGGCTTTCGAACATTCTCCGAATCCCTTTTCATAGGAGTAACCGCAGATCTGCTTCCGGTCGGTCTTCTCACCTGTCCGCTCTTTTCTCCTGCACTTCTCTGCACATCCCCGCCTCTTCGAACCGCACGTTTATGTGCAGCTTGATCTGTTGTATTTCTATCATTTCTGTCCATAGGTAATTTCCTCTCCTAAAATCCCAAAACATCATCCACAAGAATTATTTTAAACCGTTTCGGAATTCTGCTGAACCTTGTCACCAACACCTGACAACAGATGCAGTCCGAACTTTTACAGTCAAAACAAGTCCCATTTTTCACACATGGCGTCTCAAGTCCAAATCTTTGTATATTGATCGGAGCTGCTTCATTGCGCGCTCTGTGCATCGCGTCTTCTTCGGACTTCACCACTTTATTCATTCCCACAATCAGAAGAACATTTTTAGGGCCGAACGCATACGCCGCCACACGATTGGCATTTCCGTCTATATTAACAAACACACCGTCCTCGCTCATTGCATTCACACTGCCGAGATACCAGTCACATGTAAACGCCTTCAGCGCAATCTCCTGCCGCTCTTCCACTGTCGAGGCTTTATCTCTGTCATAGAACTCATAATCGCCTTCATTGATCGCATCAAGAAGCCCGACTTCACGAACCGACATCGAACCACCCATTGTAATTTTGCTGCCTTCTTCAATCAATTCCAATGCTTTCTGAACAGCTTCTTCTTTGGTCGAAGCATAATAAGCCTCCATATTTCTTGACTCAAGCGCTTTTACAACACGTTTTCCAAGCGCTTCATTACGCATCTGTCTTACATCCATATGAAATACTCCCTCTTTCTTCATTTTTATAAGTACACGGAAAAGTTTCCGCGTTCTCTTGTTTTCGTTTTCCCCGTCTCTTCTTCTCTCCTGTTACGTATGTCTTTTGATTGTCTCCCGCAGAACATATTTTTTATCGCTGTAACGGCCGGCAATGTAACTGTTCGCCTTCTTCTCCGTATCGTCCTTAAGAGGTTCAAGCTGTACTTCTATGCCGTATTTTCTTTGAAGAGCCTTCTCAAGAAGATAATCGCATACTTGCGGATTCTTCGGAAGAAGAGGTCCGTGCAGATACGTCGCGATCACATTTTTATATACAACGCCTTCATATCCTGACTTTCCTGTATTCCCAAGTCCATAAAATACTTTTCCGAACGGAGTATGATTTCCGATATATGTCCTGCCGCCGTGATTTTCAAACCCTACGACAGGCTGTTCAAAAAGCGGGCTGTTAAGCACAATATTACGGATCAATCGTTCCGGCTGCCACTCTGTCGTTATATCAAGAATGGAAAGGCCCTCGATTGTTTTCTTATCCGTCTTATAATATTTTCCAAGGAGCTGATAGCCTCCGCACACGGCAAGAACAACACCCCCGTCTTCAACATATGCTTTAAAATCCTCTTTGATGTCTTTCAAAAAGCCACATACAAGTTCCTGTTCCCGATCTGAACCTCCGCCTAAAAGCACGATGTCCAACTTGGAAAAATCAACTTTGTCACCGGATAAAAAAGGGATCACTTCCGCTTCCATCCCCCGCCATTCGAGACGTTTCCGAAAACATTGAATATTGCCCCTGTCACCATATAGATTTAAGAGATCCGGATATAAATGTCCGATCGTTAATTTCTTCATTCATCCGTACCTCCTTTCGACTCTAATTCTGTCAGCATATGATTCGTCTGATACAGTCCCGAATAATTCACAATAACATAAAGGTTTTTCGTACCCTGTTTCACGCATTCCATCACCGACGCCCGCAAATTATCTGTAGATTCACACGGAACATCTTCATATTTCAAGCGCAGCGCCATATCATATTTTCTTGTTCCCGCCGTAATGATCTTTCTCGCATTACTTTCCGCAAGATACTGAAAATCTACATCCCAAAGCCATGACACGTCTTCCCCGTCCTGATAGGTGTCATTGATCTGAATAATAATATCTTTTGGATTCGGATCTCTGAGCACATGGGATACTTTCTGCTGAAAGCCAATCGGATTCTTCGCCAAATGAAGCTGCACTCTTGTACCGTTTATATTAAAAATACTTTCTCGATTGTTTCCGTAATCAAACGCCTCGATCATTGCCTTAAATCCTGCGTATCCTGCCCCAAGCGTCCGAAGCGCCGCATAAGCAGCCAGCGTATTGTATATGTTATAAGGAGTTCTGATCTCAGGATCAAAATGAATTCCATCCATATCGAAAGAATATAATTCTTCTTTTCTTATAACATGTTCCGCCGTATATTCAGGGTTCGGTCTATTCCATCCGCAATTCGGGCAATGATACATACCTAACTGCCCGTAATGGAAAAACTCATATTCCAGTTTCTTTCCGCACTTACGGCAGAAAATACTTTCCCGTATCTCTGAGCGGGAAACATCATCAAAAATCTGCTCGCTGATCCCGTATGTTACAAATGCATTCTTACTCTCCTGAGCCAAAGAATACGATAAAATGTCGTCGCAATTTATAATAAGCGTTGTCTTCGGAACACTCGTCACAGCCGTCATCAACTTATTATAAGTAATATCAACTTCTCCGAAACGGTCAAGCTGATCTCTTGAAATATTAGTCAGAAGAGCACAATCCGGCTCCAATTTCGGCAGCACTCCTACCGATGCAATCTCATCAACTTCGATACACGCATAATCTGCATCCAGATTTCCATGCTTGTCCGTTGCAAGAACAAACGCCGATATGATTCCATTTAGCATATTCGCGCCTGTACGGTTAATGATCACTTTCTGCCCCTCATGTTCCAGCGCCTTACATAGAATTGCATTCGTTGTCGTCTTTCCGTTTGTTCCCATTGTTACGATTGTCTTTTTTCTGACCTGTCCTGATAACTCTTTCAGAATATTCGGATCGATCAGACGCGCTACATATCCCGGAAGGGTTACCCCGCTTCCGCGATTCAACTTTTTAATCAGACTGCTCGTCGCTTTCGCGCATTTCACAGCGAATTTACTTCTCAATCTCATATTTGAACCAATTTCCCTTTTCCTGTTATTTTTTAATCAAAATTTTTAGTCAATTTCATTTTCTGTCTCTTCAGCAATTCCCGAATCGCATATGCAACGCCCAAATCGTCATTCGACTTCGTGACATACTTCGCCACAGCCTTTAGTTCCGGAACGGCATTTCCCATCGCCACTGTCGCGCCGAAATCCATGGACATCATCGAATAATCATTCAGACTGTCTCCAAGAACCATAACCTCATCCATCGTATAGCCAAGCGACTCGATGTATTCTTTCAAAACCGGTCCTTTCTGTGCGCCTGCTGCTGTAATCTCTACATTCGATTCAAATGATGACGCAACTGCAATCCTCGGGTTTTTCTCAAGCTTTCTCGTCACTTGACGTACTAATTCAAGGTCATCGGAAAACAGAAACAATTTAAACACCGGAATACCGGCTCTTTCAATCTCATCAAAATCAGCCGCCCGCTTCACATTCTCTGCCGCTCTGCGGTAGGTGCTTGTTTTCACGACTTCTTCCCGTGTCATATTCACATGGAAAAGAAGCATTTCCGAAATAATACTTTCATTAACCTCTTCTTCTGTTCCAATCCGGTAATCGCCTTCATTTGTAAGAAATACAATCGAGATCGGAAATTCTTTCACTGCTTCACAGATTTCTCTGCACAGATCCATCCCCATACCGCACTTTCTTACAACCCTTCTCTGCTGATCTCTCACTTCAGCTCCGCTTCCCAATATATAATCGCAGACAATTCCTGTTCTGTTCAACTCCGACATAGCGCCTTCATAACCTCTGCCTGTCGCCACCATAAACCTAAGTCCTGCGTCACATGCTTCCCGCACTGCCGCGATCGTATCCGGTGCGATCTTGTGATCATTCCCAAGAAGTGTTCCATCCATATCGCTTGCTATCACTTTGATCATATTCTATATCTCCAATCCACTATACGGATAACCCGTCCTGCTAACATGCGGTTACTTATTATCTTATCCATTATAAAGTTTTTCCCCGCATTTTACAATACAAATCTCCCTTGAGTTTCCATAGCCTTTCTCCTTGCGTTCCACCGTTTTTTCAACCTTTCACAGTTTAATATCTCCAAGTCTTCCATCGCCTTTTAAATATTTCTTATACACATAGAAAAAGACAATACTTGTCACTGACGCCGCCAAAATATCCGCCACCGGCTCTGCATAAAAAGCGTCTTTCGCGGTAAACAAAACAGGCAGGAAACAGGTCGCCGAAAAATAAAACACTTTCCGCACAACCGACATTCCAAGCGACAGTTTCGTCATTCCAAGAGCAGTCAGCGCATCCACAAAAACATATTGCAGACTTAGTGGAACAACCATCAGCGTAAACACCTTGATTCCCCATACAGACAGATTCCGATACTCTTCATTATCTGTAAAAATACGCACAAAATACTGCGGCGCTACTCTTGATATAATAAACATCACTGCTGTAAATCCGACACAGAGCAGCAAAACCCAAAACACGGTTTTTCGAATTCGATCCGGTCTGTTCGCCCCGTAATTGTAACTGATAAGCGGCTGGGATCCCCCTGTGACGCCAAGCATCGGAGACGTAATCAGCAACATATAACTCTGCACGATCGTAGCCGCTGTGATCAGTGTATCTCCATAATCTGCTCCGCCGTAATACTGTAAAACAGCATTCAGTGCAATAATAATTACACTGTCAGATGCCAAAATCAAAAACGGGGAAAATCCGATCTTCACGATTCGTTTTCCAATCTCACGTTCCGGCTTTACAAGAGTAAGCGGAATCCGCATCTTCTTTCTTTTTAATGTGTAAAGAACGAAGATACACGATGACATCTGCGCGATCACCGTAGCAGCCGCCGCCCCCGCAATGTCCATTTCAAATCCAAAAATAAACACCGGATCAAGCACGATATTAACAACTGCACCGATCAGCGTTGTCAGCATTCCAAGCCCCGGATATCCCTGCGCGGTAATAAAATAATTCATTCCCATTGATAAAAGGGCAAAAAAAGTACCAAGTGTATAAATAGTCATATATGTATTCGCATACGGAAAAATATCCGCGCTTGCTCCAAACCAGCGCAGCAGATAATCTTTCGTAAGCAGAAATATAACTGTCAATATTCCCGAAAAAATAAGCAGCATCGAGAAACTATTGGCAAGAATCTGTTTCGCACTTTTTTCATCCCCTGCTCCAAGCCGTACTGAAAAAAGAACAGAACCGCCAATACCGATCAGTGTTCCGAACGAAGACAACAATGTAATGATCGGAGCGCATACCCCCGCTCCTGCCAGCGAATCCGCCCCGATCACCGGAATATTTCCTATATAGATCCGATCCACTATACTATACAGCACATTGACAAATTGTGCGAACATAAACGGAATCGAAATTTTCAGTACAAGCAGAGGAATGGAATCCCTGCCGAAATCATTTTCTTTTTTCATAACTCATATAACCCTCTCCTTAAAACTTCAGGTTATATCTTATCACTTTCTTCTTAATATAAAAACAGTGGAAAACGTTTTTTCTAAAAGTTTTTGATTACAGTACTTTCATTCCATAAGAATAATGTTTCCTATGGAACAAAAAAACAGCAGTGCACAGGAACAGCATCCCCGCTGCCCCTGTGCACTGCTGTCTAAGAAACTTAACAAAAGAATGGAAATTATCCTTCAATAGCGATTGATTTCTTAGCTTCTACTGCTTTCGCATCCTTTTTCGGAATTGTTAGACTCAAAATACCGTTCTCAAATTTTGCTTTAATATCTTCATGCGTAATGGCATCGCCTACATAGAAACTTCTCTGCATTGCGCCTGCATAACGCTCTTTCCTGATGTATTTTCCTTTCTTATCTTCCTCGTCCTTGTCAAGTCCTTTCGCCGCCGAGATCGTCAGATAACCATTCTCAAGATCTACGCTGATCTCATCTTTCTTAAATCCGGGAAGATCTACATCCAACTCATAGCCGGTCTCATGCTCACGGATATCTGTCTTCATCATGTTTTTAGCATTCTTACCGTACAGAGGATTTTTCTTACCCCAAAAATCTCTGTCAAATCTCTCAAACGGGAACTCCATCCAGTCATCATCAAACAAATTTTCTCCAAAAATACCAGGCATCAACATACGTCATATCTCCTTTCAAAACACTTTTGAATTTATTGTTTTCTTTGTTATATCTGTAATATAGCACCCGTTATTAGCGCTGTCAAGAGGCGAGTGCTAATTTTCAAAAACTGCCAATTCATATGGGCGCATCATATACGTTTCCGCCTGAAACGAAGCGCTGCCTTCGCTGTAATTACAAAGAATCTCCCGATATGATCTCCACGCAGGATCGATCTTTATCTTCTGTTCCTTCTCACCCAAATTACAGATTACTATCACTTTTTTCGAATCCAGAACTCTTTCGTATACCAGCGTCATATCCGTATCAGTTTCCAAGAAACGGATCCGTCCTTTTGCTATCACCGGAAACTCTTTTCTCATAGTAATCAGTCTTTTATAAAAGGCAAGAACTGAATCTTCATCCTCTTTCTGTGCTTCTACTGTCACTTCTTCTTCGAACTTTGCCGACATAGGAAGCCACGGTTCTGTTTCTGAAAAACCGCCGTATTTCTCATAATTCCACTGCATCGGA
The DNA here is from genome assembly GCA_905209865.1 of uncultured Lachnospiraceae bacterium. Lineage (GTDB taxonomy): Bacteria > Bacillota > Clostridia > Lachnospirales > Lachnospiraceae > Mediterraneibacter. Next base: position 7,935 of record CAJLUP010000004.1, on the reverse strand, counting down.
GTTCTGCTGTTATCCCTTGATCTCGCCGACAAAATTGTCATCGCCTCTTCTTTTGTCTTCCCTTTTTCCAACAAGATCTGATAATAATTCAGACTTTCCACATCTCGATACTGATCGATAGACGGATAATAAGCGTTCAGCATCCCGATCTCTTCTCCCTGATATATATACGGTGTTCCTCTCATAAGATGGATCAAACCTGCCAGCATCTTCGCCGATTCCTTCCAATAGATCCCTTCATTTCCCATTCGGCTTACAATCCTCGGCTGGTCATGATTGCACCAAAACAAAGCATTCCATCCCTGCCCCTGCTGCATTCCTGTCTGCCACTCAATAAAGAGTTCTTTTAAGCGCTTATAGTCCGGTTTCATAAGAGACCATTTATCCCCATCTTTATAGTCGACTTTCAAATGATGAAAATTAAAACACATTGCCAGTTCTTTTTCTTTCGGAGACGAGTACCGAATACAGTTTTCAAGCGATGTGGAGGACATCTCCCCTACGGTCACAAAATCCTCTATCTCTGCATCTTTTACCATCTCTTTCAGATACTCGTGAATATGCGGACCATCCGTATAAAATCTACGGCCATCCCCTTCGAGATCATCTTCCATTTTTTCCGGCTTTGACACCAGATTGATAACGTCGAATCGAAACGCCCGAATCCCTTTCTCTTTCCAAAAGCGGAGTATCTGTTTTAATTCTCCCCGAACTTCTGGATTATCCCAATTCAGATCTGCCTGCGTCACATCAAACAAATGCAGATACCATTTTTTTAATTGCGGCACATATTCCCATGCAGAACCTCCGAATTTTGACTGCCAGTTTGTCGGCGGCTGATCCGGTGATCCCTCCTTAAATATATAATACTTCTGATATTTTTCTTCCCCTGCCAGCGCTTTTTGAAACCATCTGTGTTCTGTAGAAGTATGATTAAATACCATATCCAGCATTAATCCGATCCCTCTTTTTTCACTTTGACGTATGAGTTCATCCAAATCCTCCATCGTTCCAAACTGAGGGTCTACATCGCAGTAATCTGCCACATCATATCCATTATCATTTTGCGGCGACGGAAAAAAAGGAGTCAGCCACAAATAATCCACGCCTAAATTCTGCAAATAATCTAACTTTTCAATAACTCCCGAAAGATCGCCAACTCCATCTCCATTCGTATCCCGAAACGACTTCGGATAAATCTGATAAACTATTTTATTGCTGAAATCTGCCATTTTCTTCCTCCTCTATTGAAAATCCGCAATCATCGTCTCATTCGCTTTTGCAGACATTCCTGTATAAAACCGCAGTTCTTTTGCACTGCCTTCTTCTGTAACAACACAAATCGTAACATCTGAATGTCCCGATTCTTTGATCTTATCCCGATCAAACCGGATCAGCGGTGTTCCCGCCTTAACTTCTTGCCCCTGTTCAATCAAATACTCAAACCCGACGCCTTTCATTTCCACAGTATCTACTCCGATATGTAATAAAATTTCCATACCGTTTTTCAGTTTCAATCCACACGCATGTCTTGACTCCGGCATTATTACCGCAACCTCTGCATCTGCCGGTGCATACAGTATTCCTTCCTTTGGTACGACTGCCATCCCGTCTCCCATGATCTTTTCAGAAAAGACACCGTCTCCGACTTCTTCTAACGAAATAGCTTCTCCTGTTACAAACGCTGTCAACTTTCCGGGGATTGATTCCTCTTTTTTCTCTACTATTCCTGTTCTTTCGTTTTCTGCTTTTTCTTCGTTTTTCCAATCCACTTTCAGCCGTTTTCTTCCTACAATGATCGTCAGCAAAAACGGAACTGCAAACGCAATCGCCATACAAATTGCAAAAGATCCCATAAACGGAGGCTGAATGGATAAAATTCCCGGCAGGCCGCCTACACCGATCGCATTTGCCGTTGTTCCCGTTGCTGTACAGACAACTGCCGCAAGACCCGAACCTGCCATTCCGCAGATAAACGGAAATCCCCGTTTCAGATTCACTCCGAAGATTGCCGGTTCTGTAACTCCCATATAGCAGGAAATACATGACGGAATGTTTACTTCCTGCGCCTCCGCATCTTTTCTCTGCAGCCAGATCATGCCAAGCACCGCAGATCCCTGCGCAATATTCGATAAGGCAATCATCGGCCAAAGCGCTGTTCCGCCATAATCAGCGATCAACTGCAAATCAATGGCATTCGACATGTGGTGAAGTCCTGTAATCACAAGAGGTGCGTATATAACGCCGAACACCGCGCCAAATAAAATCTTGAAAGGTCCGGTAATGCCTGTAAATACAATTCCCGAAATTACTGATCCAAGCTTCCATCCGATCGGTCCTAACACAAAATGAGCAGCCATAACTGCCAGTACTAAACTACAGAATGGAACAACAATCATCGAAATAACCTGCGGTGTAATCTTGCGGAAAAATTTCTCCAGATACACAAGTGTAAATGCTGCTAAAATTGCCGGAAGAACCTGCCCCTGATATCCAATCATATTGACTTGAAAATTTCCGAAATCCCACTTCGGGATCTCTGCCGCCGCTGTTCCTGCAACCGCATAAGCATTCAGCAGTTGTCCGGACACCAATGTCAGACCCAAAACGATACCAAGCATTTGCGTTGTTCCCATTTTTTTAGTCACCGACCAGCAGATTCCTACCGGAAGCATATGAAAAATAGCTTCTCCAATCAGCCAAAGGAACTGGTCTACGCCAGCCCAAAACTGACTTACATCACATAATGTTTTCGTTCCGTTTTCCAGCAGATATAAACTGTCGATACAATTCCTGAATCCCAGTATCAAACCGCCTGTGATAATTGCCGGGATCAGAGGCGCAAAAATCTCCGCCATAACAGAGATCATCCTCTGAAGCACATTTTGATTTTTCTTCGCCGCCTGCTTCACCCCATCTTTTGAGACGCCTTCAATTCCCGTCTCTTTCACAAAATCGTTATAAAAGTCAGCCACCGTGTTCCCGATGATCACCTGGAACTGCCCTGACTGCGTAAAACATCCCTTGACAACCTTCATTCCCTCAATCGCCTGCACATCTGCCTTCTGAGGCTCCTGCAAAACAAACCGCATTCTCGTCATACAATGTGATACGGCCGCAATATTCTCTTTTCCTCCGATCAGACGCGCCAGCTCTTTTGCATCTTCTGTGTAAACTCCCATCGCTTTGCTCCTTTACTCGCGTTCACTTGTTTAAACATGTTTCTTGATTTTGTTATATCACACTTGTTTAAACATGTCAACATGTTTTTAGAATTTGTTTAAACAAGTTGTTGACTTTCTCTTCATCTGTTTTTATAATGATACTATCAAAAACAACACTATTAAGAGAGGTTTCTCAATGCCGCGCGCCATATATGAATTTATTTATAAAGATTTAAAACAAAAGATTGAGCACAATGAATTTGATTATCAGGAGCTTCTCCCTTCTGAGAATATGCTGATCCAGACATATAACTGTTCAAGGAACACGCTTCGTCGGGCAATTCGCTTCCTTGTAATGGACGGATATGTGCAGACAATTCAAGGAAAAGGAGTCCGTAATATATATCAGCCTGCAGAACAGACAGCTTTCACGATCGGAGAGATCGAAAGTTTTCAGGAATCTGCTGCCAGAAACGGCAGCAAGGCTTCCACAAAAGTTCTTTTATTTACCGAGATTACAATTAATGAGAAGCAGTCTGCTTATACAGGGTTCTCTGTCGGTGCACAGGTTTACTATATTCAGCGTCTTCACTTTTTAGATGACAAGCCGCTGATCCTTAACCATAACTATTTTTTGAAGGAAGCTGTCCCCGGACTTACAAAAGAGATTGCCGAAAGTTCTATTTATCAATACCTTGAAGAAACGCTTCAAATGACGATCGTAAACAGTAAACGTATCATGACAGTGGAAAAACTCACTCAAATTGACGAAACTTATTTGAACATGAACGCCGACGATTACAACTGCATGGCTGTCGTCAGCAGCCAGACTTTCAACAGCGACGGTATTATGTTTGAATATACGCAATCGCGGCATCGACCGGATCATTTTCGTTTCTATGACAATGCAGTAAGACGGCCTATTTAATATGATTTGAGAAAGAAGAGAAAAACAGCCTCTTCAAGCTGTTAGGAAAGAGCTGTTCTTTTTACTATAAAGATAAAGGCTGTTTTTATTGCTTTTTGCCTCTCAAGATGGGATAATAGACGTAAAATTTTTATTTTTTATGGAGAATCTTACGCAAGAGGAGGTTATTTTATATGGAAAATACTGATCTGATCATCCCGGCTCCGGTCGATCCGTTAAAAAAACACAAGAGACATTTTTCAAAGATCGGACTTTTTTATTTCTGCGGCGCGATCATCATTTCTGCCGTGCAGGTTTCTGTTATTACGCTGATCCAACTGATTGCACCTCAGCTTATGACAAATCCGAATATTTCTCTGCTCATTTCATCTCTTTCGATGTACCTTATTGCGATGCCGCTTTTGGTTATCATCGTACGCACCATACCACACATGGTCATCCGAAAGAAAAAAATGACGATAGGGCAATGGCTGATCGCCTTTTTTATGTGTTATGCACTTATGTATGTCACGAATTTGATCGGAACTTTCACAACTGCGGTGTTCGGTGTATTAAAGGGAGATCTTGTCGACAATCCTCTTCAGGATCTTCTTGTCGGTCTGTCTCCAATCACAGCGTTTTTCCTGATGGTGATCTGCGCTCCGATCGTTGAAGAATATATTTTCCGCAAACTGATCATCGACCGGACAGTACAATACGGACAAGCGACCGCCATCCTTTTATCAGGATTGATGTTTGCCTTGTTCCATGGCAACTTCAATCAATTTGTATATGCATTTACGCTCGGTGTGTTCTGGGGATTCATTTATGTAAAAACCGGACGCCTGATCTATACGGTTGCTCTGCATATGACAGTAAATTTCTTAGGATCGATTCCCGGTCTGCTTATGATGAAATCAACTTTCTTTAATCAGCTTTCTCTGATAACAGAAAATAATCCGGCAGCCACGATCGATCTCATTATGCAGCATCCGATTCAATTTCTTTTGATCTGTTTTTATATGTTGCTTGTTTTTGCACTCGTAATTACCGGCATCGTATTTTGGGCAATTCATTTCAGGAAATTCAAATGTGCACCCGGAGAGATCACAATTCCGAAAGGAAAACGTTTCTCAACGATCATCTTAAACGTCGGAATGATTCTGTATTGTCTGTTTTGGATCATTCAGATCATTTTACAGTTATTTGCCTGATGAGATAAACGCTCATGTTCAGCTGCAAACTACATATGATAAAACAGGCAGCAGAAAAACTGTTCCTAAAACAAAGAACGAATCGCTCCACAACTGATTCCTCAGCTTCGGAGCGATTCTTCTTATTTACGGTTCCGCATTTGCACAGCATCTCCATACTTCTTCTACAGTTTTGTATTCCCTTGTTTCCGGGAACGGTCATACAACGCTTCAAACAGCGCTTTCACACTAATATTCAGAAAACATTTGTTATTTTCTTATTATCAAAGATACTATACATACCTCCTATTTCTGCTCCTCGTCTTCTTCGGCATACTGTACCGCAAGCTTTCGTATCTCCTGACGCACCTGATCCACAACACTTTTCGGACTGACGATCTTCGCCTGACTGCCAAGCGCAAACACCCAGCTTATGAACTGACTGCTTACCTGAACATCTACATTTACGGTAAAGTGATTCTCATCGACAGGTATCATCATCACATCTTTTCCAAAACGATCTACAATAACGCCTGCCAAAGAATTTTCAACCAGCAGCTTTACCGACTGTTCCGTTCCGCCAAACATGCCGAAACTTTTCTTTGCATAAGACGCCATATCGATCTTTTTAAAATGTTCCTTTCCTTCCCTCATCTCTTCCGACAACAAGATATGAATCATCTTATCGACTCTGTAATGCCGGATCTGCGCCGCCTGCGAATCATATCCAATCAGGTAATAATTTTCATTATCCCACAAAAGTCCCCACGGACTGATATGATAATATGCTCCTCCATGACGTATCTCCGGCTCTTTTTTCACGTTCCACTGGTAATATTGAAACTGAATCTTTTTATTCTGTGCGATGGCATTGTAAATCGTATCAATACTATAATAAACTGTCTCATTCATCGTCTTGATCCGCCCTGAAACAAAAACCTGTCTGCGCAGAGCCGCCGCCTCATACTGACTGACAAGCCCTTCCAGCTTTCCGATCAACTGGTTCGTCTTCTTCTCCGTAATAAACTTCGATGACTGTATCGCATCAACAAGAAGTTTCAGCTCTGCCAGTTCAAACTGTCTGCCGATCACATGATAATGATACCCTCTGCCTTCATGTTCCCCTTCCACTTCAACGCCCAACTCTTCTAAATCTTTCAGCGATTCATACAAACTCCTTCGCTCTGCGGTAATGTCATACTTTGCCAATTCATCTTGAATCTCCGGCATCGTCAGATAATGTGTCTCGTCTGTCTTTTTACACATGATCTGTGCAAGACGGTATAACTTAAATTTTTGATTCGTTCCTTTTGGCATGATCCAACTCTCCTGTATTATAATCTGCAGAAAATATTGTACCATATCCTGCCATATTTTTATTCCATAAATTCATAGTAATCTGCTTCACAGCTAAAAAGCATCCACATACCATCTACATATCCCATGTACCCTTTTTCCGTATTATATCCCTTCATATCATTTTCTCCTTCCGACCGCTTTGTTTAAGAACGTTTCCAAGTTCTGATCTATGTCTTATTATACATTTAAGCTGTCGTATAAAACTGACTTAATGAAGTTCTGTATACGGATTTTCTGCGCATCCCGTTATTCTATATATTTTTGTATTTTGCTGTTTCCAATCACCGAAAGTGTCGTTCTTTCTTACAGAACAATATCATCAATCTTTTGGAATCCATTCATCGCAAATGATTCCACCGTATTTCCTGCCACAAGATAAAACGTATCTTCAATATACAGTCCTCTGATATTTCCATAGTTGATGATCTCTTTTGAAAAGACTTCTTTAAATCCTTCTGCTTCATCATAACTGAACATTTTGTATTCGATCGAATCTCCGTATGCCGCAAATCCGAACAGATTCTTCTCGGCATCGGCGAATACTGCCTTATAGTTATAACCTGCGTCTGTGCTGAGCACATTTTCCAATACAAATGTTGCTGTCTCCTTCACATTTACCGGATCACTTATATCAAACATCGACAGCTTCACACCTTCTGTCGTCATGCCGTCCTCATCCACGCTCATCCCGATTCCGAGCAGTTTGCCTTCTCCATATGGATGCAGATAATCTGAAAATCCCGGAATCTTCAATTCTCCGATGATCTTCGGAGCTGCCGGATCTGAAAGATCTGCAGAAAACAGCGGATCGATCTGCTTAAATGTCACAAAATAAACAATATCTCCCATAAATCTCGCCGAATGTATCGTCTCTTCTTTTGCCAGATCCTGAATACTTCCTGTCATTTCCAGATTTTCATCCAACACATACAGCGCGTTTGTCTCGACAGCTTCGCTGTCTGCTGCAGCGCTGTCTTCAACTGCGTTGCCTTCCGCACCTTTATATGGGATCGGCATGATCCGATCATTATAAGTATTCGGAAGCACTGTCGCCACGATCCGCAGATATCCGTTATATTCATCAATACTAAAGGAATCGTTCAGGACACCGTCGATCTTCGTCTGTGCCACCGCATCTAAAGTACCGTTTCCATAGGCAATCTTTCGGATCGAAGTCTGGATCTTCTCCGAATCATTTTTTCCATAACACTCTTCCGTAATATAAATATTATTTTCACTCACATAACACATTCCTGCATTTCCGAAAATGGCCTTTGTCTGTAGTTTTACCGTAGGATCTGAAAGTGCAAAT
>CAJLUP010000003.1 GCA_905209865.1 uncultured Lachnospiraceae bacterium | reverse complement strand
TTCAACAAAAAGATAAATCAAAAAGAAAGTTGCCAACGATTACTTGACAGTAACAATCATGTTCTGACAAGAAAAATGAATTGTTTAAGATTCGTCATTTGTGTTATAATAAAAAACAAAAAGAAAGGCTGTCGTTTGTGAGAAGGGCAGAAAAGGCAAGTAGTATGGGCAACAAATATGAAGGGACAGAGACAGAGAAAAACTTAAGAAACGCTTTTTCAGGAGAGTCAGAGGCTCGCAACAAATATACTTATTTTGCTTCTGTTGCGAAGAAGGAAGGATATGAACAAATTGCAGCTTTGTTCCAAAAAACAGCAGATAACGAGAAAGAACATGCGAAAATGTGGTTTAGGGAACTGAATGGGATCGGAGATACTGCGGCGAATCTGCAGGCGGCGGCAGAGGGAGAGAATTATGAGTGGACGGATATGTATGCCGGATTTGCTGAAACTGCTGAAAAAGAAGGATTTCCGGAGTTGGCTCAAAAATTCCGTCTCGTAGCAGCAGTCGAGAAACATCATGAAGAAAGATACAGAGCGCTTCTGAAAAATGTGGAGACAATGACTGTATTTGAGAAAAGTGAAGTAAAAGTTTGGGAATGCAGAAACTGCGGACATATTGTAGTTGGAACGGCTGCGCCGGAGATTTGTCCGACTTGTGCACATCCGAGAAGTTATTTTGAGATACTTGCAGAAAATTATTAAATCTGTTTACTGATTGTGAGAAAGGGCGAACCAAAGGAAAGCTGGTTTGCTCTTTTTTTGCAATGGCGACCGCTTACAATCCCGGAATGTGCCTTTTGGAACTTTCGGTGATTCATGAGGTTTTATGAGCCATGCTGCAGCGGAAATCTAAAACTTGTAAAAAGGCGCAGAAATCGGTATAATTAATAGTTGCAGAAAGATAACCGGACAGGTTATATCAATGTGGAGGGTTATATGAGGGAATATAGAAACCGAATCTGTGCGGCTGTGCTGGCGGCGATAACTGTGATCGGAACTGCGTTTGCTCCGAACAATTCAGTACATGCAGAAGAGCCGCTTACGGCAGAACAGGTACAGGAACAGTTGGCAGCGCAGAAACAGGCGGCGTACGATGCAGTTCCTGAGACGAATCTTTTGGAAAAATGGCCCCAAGGACCGCAGGTGTATGCGAATTCGGCGATCGTTATGGAAATGAACAGCGGAGCAATTTTGTATGGAAAGAAGATGGACGATAAACATTATCCGGCAAGTATTACGAAATTGCTGACTGCTCTTGTTGCATTGGAAAATTCAAGCCTTAATGATGAGGTTTACTTTTCAGAAGACAGTGTTTCATTTTTGGAATATGGGGATGCGAGTATCGGAATGACCCCGGGTGAGATCTTGAGTATGAATGATGCTTTGTATGGAATGCTGCTTGCATCTGCAAATGAAGTGTCTTATGCAATCGCTGAAAGTGTCGGTAAGAAAATGGGCGGCGGATTCGATACATTTATTCAAAAAATGAACGAAAAATGTACAGAGCTTGGCTGTACCGGATCGCATTGGACAAATGCAAACGGACTTCATGATGAAAATCATTATACAACGGCACATGATATGGCGCTGATCGGAGCAGCGGTCTATCAGTTTGAAGAGTTCCGGAAAGTGACTCAGACTTTGAATTATACGATCGGACCGACAAATCTTGTAAATGAATCCCGGACGTTTCAGCAGAATCATAAGATGCTTTGGAAGGGGGCGCGGTATTCTTATGATTATTGTACAGGAGGTAAAACCGGGTATACGGATCAGGCGAAGACAACGCTTGTGACGATGGCTGATAATGGCGACATGCAGTTAGTGGCAGTTGTTTTGGAAGATCAGGGCGATGTGTATGTGGATACGAGGGGGATGTTTGATTATGTGTACGGCAATTTTTCTAAAGTTTCGCTTAACGGAAAGAAGCCGGAAGGGGTTAGTTCCTTTAAAGAACAAGATCCATATGTCGTTCTCCCGGCAGGAATTGATCTTTCAGTTCTTGATCATAAGATTGATATTACAGATAAACGAAGCGCTTCAGGAAAACTCACATATTTATATAAGGGACAAAATGTAGGAAGTGTCGAAGTGAAACTGACTGCAGATTATATTAAGAAAGAAACAGGATATAATATCAAACCGGAAGTGAAAAACCCGGAGAAAAAAGATACAGATAAAGAGAACGGTAAAATCGTTCTGTCGATGCCGGCGAAGCTGCTGATAGCGGGTGTATCGGTGATTGCCGTTTTGTTTGCGATTCTTTTTGGTCTGCTGAAATATAGACAGGCAAAGCGGAGGCGTGCAAGAGTCCTTGCAAGAAAGCGCAGACAGGCAATGCGAAGACGGGAGAATACGGAGCATGCCGGAGGCAGATCTGCGCAGATGCAAAACAATCGGAGAGAGAATGTTCATGTAAAAAACAGTCGGATGAAGCGTGAGGAAAATGGGACTTCTCATAAACGAAACAGAGATGGAAGATATCGATAAGATTCTTTGCGGAGAAACGCTATTATAAAAGAAAATTGAATAAAGAATATAAATAGGAGGACAAATAAAGTGAAAGTAGCAGTAACTTATGAAAACGGAGAGGTGTTTCAGCATTTCGGACATTCGGAGGCATTTAAGCTGTATGAAGTAGAAGGAAAAGAAGTGAAATCTTCAGAAGTTGTTGATACGGATGGAAGCGGACATGGCGCGCTGGCAGGATTTTTGCAGGAAAGGAACGTGGAAGTGCTTATCTGCGGCGGTATTGGAGCCGGAGCACAAAATGCTCTTGCGCAGGCGGGAATAAAATTATATGGCGGTGTATCGGGATCTGCAGACGCAGCAGTGCAGGCATTGATCGAAGGAACTCTTGATTATAACCCGGATGTAAAATGCGACCATCATGGAGAAGGGCATCATGAAGAACATGGAAATTGCGGCGGACATGGATCAGATCACGATTCTTGCGGCGGCCATTGCGGACATTAATATTAAGAAGTTTTCGGCGGTATTATCGTCGAAAACTTCTTTTATTATATTGGGAAATTATGTTCCTGTGTAAGATAAACCTTCCGATGGGGTGAGCGCTTGAAAGAGCAGAATGATTACTTGGCAATCTTTATTTATAGTTGGTATGAAGTAAGAGGATATGGTATATAGTTACAAATTAGAATAATGATAATTGTGCAATTTTTATAAAAATAAGAATGTTAATTCTACATAAACTGCGAAAACAAACAAAAACACAAGCGGAAAAATAAAAAGTGCAAATACCGAAAAAAGTGAAAGGTATATTATATATAGGATAGGATGCTCTTTCTATGTCCTGAAGGAGCTAATATTAAAAAATATAAGAAAGGAAAAAGAGGACTATGAAAAAGATGTGGAACAAAGTAACTGCCACCTTTCTCATGCTTGTGATGGTAGTGACAACCGTACTTGGCGCAGCTCCGGCATTGTCTGTTAAGGCAGAACCGGTTACGATGGGTCGTCTGACATCCGGAAGCGGTAATGCAAACGGGCATTTTGGAAGCGCCACACCGGAAGCGTTTGTTTTATCAAATAACGCTGATTATACGAATCAGGCGTATAGTTTGAAGCTGCGTATTAACAGTGATGTGGATAAAACAAGACTTCGTATTGTCACAAAGTATGCAGATGACAATAACTGGGCTTTCCTGATGTATGATGTTGGAAGCTGGAAATGGCAGTACAAAAAAGACGGAAATGAGGCTTGGCAGAACGACACGCTTGCACTTCCAAGACTGGAAAAAGGTCAGTTGGCAGAAATTAAGTTAAGCTATACAGACACTGGTCTTGTAGTAGACGTGAACGGAACAAAGGCAACTATAACAGAGGCGAACTTTGTCGCTCTCAAAGACAAAGCAGGTAAAGTTGGTGTCGGCGGCGCGACGTTTGGAACTGCATATACAGACGTTTATTTCAATGATGTTGTTGTAGGAGAGACACCGGAGGATCTGAATACATGGAAAGTGTATAAGGATAATCTTGCAGGTCAGACATGGGATCCGGCGGCGCAGTACGAGGAAGTAGTTCCGGCAGGACGTAAATGGATCACGATCCAGACAGGTTCTCAGAATGGCGGAGGACATAGCTATTCAGGAGCAACAGGACCGGCGCTTCTTCTTGACAAAGACCGTACGATCAAGCCGGCAGATGTATTCAGCTTGTCATTTACACCGATCAACAGCGGAAACTTCGGTTTCTTCTATTCTTATGTAAATGATACTGATTTCCTGTATATCGGATACGATTCATCTTCCAAATGGTACTGGCAGAACGGAGCGGGTTCATATGGAAGCTTGAACGGTGATTTCGAGACTCCGGAAAACGGAAAAGAGATGACATTCAGCGTTACGATGAGCAGGGAAACGCTGACAGTTACAGTAAATGGAATCAGCGGGGCAACAAACAATCAGAATGTTGGAAACTGGCTGGAAACAAACTCAGGAAAAGGAAATCCTGGTGTGATGGTGAAAACAGCAAACCAGTCTTTGAAATTCGCGGATGCAAAAGTGAATGAAACAGCATGTATGGAAGATACATGGGCATTTGCAAAAGACAGAACAGGACAGTCACAGTCATCAGAATACATTAACCTTGCAGCTGTTTCAGGAACTGTAACAGCAAAAGACGGCGGAGCAGCATTGAAAGGAGCAACCGTTCGTTTCGGTTCTAAATCAGCAAAGACAGATGATAACGGAGCTTATCAGCTCGCAGATGTTGAAGTCGGAACTTATACAGTTGCAGTAAGCTGCCCGGGATATGAAGCAGTGACGCAAGAGGTTGAAGTTCAGGATGCAGATCAGGGAGAGAATGTATTTGACTTTACACTTTCTCAGAAAGCACCGATCGATCTTAAGAATTACAAATTAATCGAGTCTGATTACATGAAAGTGTATGTAGGACCGAACTTCCCGGTTGTTGCAAGATATGAAGTAAAAGGCAAAGAAGACGTTTACTTCCGTGGAAATGAAACAGATCTTGCAAAAATGAATACAGTCTTAATTAACAAGACGGAGATTGTTCCTGAAGTGAATGCTAAGATCGAAGGATCAAAAGCTTCCTATGAAATGTCTCTCAAAAACGAAGAAGCAAACATCGATATGAACATGACTGTTGAGATCAGCGTGAAAGACAATGATCTTACATGGGAGATTACAAAGATTGAACGCAAGGATGGAACAGCGAAGACAGCGTCTATCGATATTCCGCAGCTTAATCTTCTGTCTGTAGATCAGGTAGAAGAAAATGCTTCCTTTGCAGGAGCAGTTAAGAGTACGGATACAAAGAAGAGTGGAGATAAATTCATTACATTTGACGATGGATTTGTAGCTCAGAAATCAGTAGGATATGTATACGGATTCTTGACAAACAAGAATTTGAGCGCAGGATTGTTCAGCAACTCTGAGGCAGAAGACGATCTGAGAGTGATCATGAACAGCGGCGCTGATACAATGAGCCTTACAAGCGCTCAATGGTATTACGAAGCGGGAGATAAAGGCGGACAGAAACAGTCGGATACATATGATTATCCGCTTAGCGAACTTCCGTATGCGAAAGTATGTATCGCAGAAGACATGAACGAAGACAAGACGATCGACTGGCAGGATGCCGCAGTTGCTTATCGCGACATTATTAATGTTCCGATGGGATCTGAAGATGTGAAAGATCTTGTGAACTACAGAATCGTTATGAACTTCGGAAGCGCGGTATCAAACCCGTATTCAGTAACAGCAGATAATATTAAGAAAGTTGCACTGGCAACAGACGGACTTCCGCAGGCAGTTATGCTGAAAGGTTATGGAAATGAAGGTCATGACTCTGCGAACTCCGAGTATGCTGACATTTCTGAAAGAGAAGGCGGCGTGGATGATTTCCAGGATCTTCTGAAAGTTGCTCATGAGTACGATGCAGAAATCGGAATCCATGTCAATGCACAGGAAGCTTATCCGGAAGCAAGATCCTTTAATGATAGTATGATCATGGGACCGCAGCAGGGCGGATGGGGATGGCTTGACCAGTCCCGCGTGATCAATAAGATCTGGGATCTCGGAACACAGGCGAGATACAAACGATTTACACAGTTATTTGACAGAATTAACAATACAAACCTCTTAAGCCTTGACTGGGATAAAGGGGAATATGTAAAAGATTCTCAGGGAACACTTGCATCGGCAGAGGATATTGCAGCAGCAGTGAAAAAAGCAGGCGCTGACAATATGGACTTTATCTACCTTGATGTATGGTATCAGGATGCTTGGGAGACAAGAAGAATCGCAGAAGAGATTAATTCTCTCGGATGGAGATTCTCAACAGAGTTCCCGTATGAAGGTGAATATGACTCCACATGGTCACACTGGGCAACAGAAGGACCGTACGGTGGATCAGCTACAAAAGGTCTTAACAGTGACATCATTCGTTTCCTCAGAAATGATATGAGAGACGTACAGGTACTTAACTGGGTATCTCATGGCGGAGCAGCGGACAACCCGCTTCTTGGCGGATACAAACTGGAAGGATTCGAAGGCTGGGGCGGAGATCAGGATTTCAACAATTATCTGTATCTGACATTTGCTGAAAACCTTCCGACAAAATTCCTTCAGCACTATCAGGTAATTGATTGGGAGAATTATGCAGAAGGTACATCACCGGTTGGAAACCAGGAAAAACAGATCACACTGAAAAACGGTGATGATAAAGTAGTTGTAACAAGAAATGAAGCGCAGAGATCTGATGAGATCATCGAGCGTGAGATTACATTAAATAACAAAACTGTTCTGAGTGCGACAAGCGATCACTTCTACTATCTGCTTCCGTGGACAGACAGCGACACAAAAGAGACAAAACTGTATCACTATAATCTGGAAGGCGGAACATCTACATGGAACGTACCGGATGGATTTACAGGAAATCTCACAATGTATGAGTTGTCAGATCAGGGACGTGGTGAAGCAATCGCAGTTCCGGTTTCAAACGGACAGATCACACTTGAAGCAAAAGCGAACACAGCTTATGTAATCGTAACTGATGGAAAAGAAGCGCCGACAGCAGACACAGTGAACTTCGGTGAGACAACAGCGGTGAAAGATCCGGGATTCAACTCTTATGCGGATGGCGATAAGCTGGATGCAGACGTTTGGACAGGAGCTGACAATGATGCTGTAAAAGTTACAAAAGCATGGACAGGCGATCAGCGTCTGACAATCGAAAGTCCGGCAGAAGATGTTGCTGTCAGCACAGAGCTGACAGGACTGAAAGCAGGCAAAGAGTATGTTGCAGAAGTTTATGTTGAAAACAGAAGCGACAGCAAAGCATCTGTAGAAGTAAATACAGGAACGATCAAAGAGTCTGCATACACGATGAGATCAATCGCTAAGAACTATGTGGCAAGCGATCAGAAACATTCAGGAAATCAGGATGGTTCCTACATGCAGAGAATGTATGTTGCATTTACAGCGGAATCAGCAACAGCAACATTAACGATCAGTCGTGGAGCCGGAGAGGGAGCAGCTTATTTCGACGATATCAGAATTATCGATAAGAAGATTGCGAACTACAAAGAAGACGGTTCTTTCGAGCAGGATTTCGAGTCTGTAACATCAGGATATTATCCGTTCGTTTTAGGAGCGGCACAGAGCGGCGGAGACGGACAGCTTCACCTGTCTCAGGATAATGGAAAATATACATCTGTTGGCTGGGGCGGATATGTGATCAACGATGTAGTTGAAGGCGAGTGGTCACTGAAACAGCACTGCGACAGCGGAGCAGGATCAGGAAGAACCGGTATTCTGTATCAGACAATTCCGCAGAACTTCCGCTTTGAAGCAGGAAAGACGTATAAGGTAGAGTTTGATTACGAGGCAGGATCATCTGCATATGCAGTTGTAAAAGGTGATGGAGAACAGGCTGCAAATGTAGCGGAGAGCGATTACCTTGCAGCAACAGCAGGAACAAGTAAAGCAAGTCATTACGAGTTTGAAATTACCGGAAGCGAGAGCGGACAGACATGGTTCGGTATCTATGCGAACGGTACAAAACAGCCTGGAGGAGCTTACGGACAGCAGGATCTTATTCTTGACAATCTGAAGATCACTCCGGTAAAATCCGGTGAAATCGATACAACAAAATTGGAAGCTGAATTAAATAATGCAGACAAAGTTGTATTAGATAAATTCGAAGATGGAAAAGAAAAAGATGCATTTGAAGCTGCATACGCGGCTGCACAGAAAGCTCTTGAGAATCCGACAGATCAGGCAGCAGTAGATAAGGCAGTGAAAGACTTAGAGGCTGCAAGAGAAGCGCTTCTTGCAACTTCTCCGAAACCGGAAGCAGATAAAGAAGCTCCGACGAAACCGTCTGATCTGAAAGTAAAAGAAACAACAACGACAACTGTTAAAGTTGAGTGGAAAGCATCTGCAGATAACGTAGGTGTAACAGGCTACAACGTATATGTAGATGGAAAACTCGTTAAAACAGTAAAAGGCGATGTTCTTACAGCAGAACTGAAAGATCTGAAAGCTGATACGGAGTATACGATCGAAGTAGAAGCAGTTGATGCGGCAGAAAATAAATCTGAGAAAGCATCAGTGAAAGCGAAGACAGAGAAGGAAGAGCAGAAGCCGGAAGAGGATAAAGAAGCTCCGACAAAACCGTCTGATCTGAAAGTAACAGATAAAACTGCTACAACAGTTAAGATTGAGTGGAAAGCGTCCAAAGACAACGTAGGAGTAACAGGATACGAAATCTTTGTAAATGGCAAATCAATCGGAACGGTAGAAGGTGATGTTCTTACAGCAGAAATCGTAAAACTTGCTCCGAATACAGAGTACGCGATTGAAGTTGAAGCATTTGATGCAGCAGGAAATAAATCTGCAGCAGCTTCTGTGAAAGTGAAGACAGAAGAAGAAAAGACACAGGAAACACCAACAACGCCGACAACACCATCAACACCGGAGTTGACACCGGGCGCTGTTCAGACAGGAGATGCGACACCGTTCGCAGCACCGCTCATGATGATGCTTATGGCAGCAGCAATGTTTGCAGGAGTTTCCGTGATCAGAGCGAGAAAAAGAAAATAAGATAGGCAGTTCAAGAATTTGAAATGCTGAAACAGAGAAAGGATATGATTTCGGTCATATCCTTTCTTTTATGGAAAAAACGCATAAAATTATCTAAAAAGACCCGCAAATTTTAAAAAGTATAGACAAATACAATACGGAAGTAGTATTATTAAAGTAATTGTATCCATGCGTATTAACAGGTAGGAAAAGGTGTTTGCAGAGGGATATATAGAGGGAGAAAAAGAGCAATATGAAAAGAAAAAGAGTAGCGGTGCTTGTATTGGCGGCGATGCTTGGGATGACGAGTTTACCGGTTCCGGGCATTTCTGTTGTACAGGCAGAAGAAATCAAAACAGAGGCAGGAGAACAGACAGCAGAGCAGGAGACGAATCTTGCGGCAGACCGGGGCAGCACAGCGCGGGCATCAAAGTTTCTTCCGGCATCGGGAAACTATCCTGCAAGAGAGCCCGGACTTGCGTTTGACGGGATCTCGGATAATAACGGGGACGCGGATAACAGCAGATGGCAAAGCGGAGAGGATAAGGAGTTTTCTGAGCAGTGGCTGGAAGTCGATTTAGGCGGTACTTGCGTTGTGTCAGAGATAAAGGTTGATTTCTTTGCGAGATTGTATGGCGATTTTCGCGTGGAAGTTTCTGATTCGAATGCAGATGATGCGGTTTGGACAGAGATTGCTGCCGTAGATATGCCGGAAGGCACAGATTTGAATTTAAAGAAGACGGTTGATTTAAGGGAGAATGGCAAGGCGAGGGAGATTCCACGTTATGTCAGACTTTATTTTACATCAGGAAATGGACAGGCGGCAAACCGCAGCATTGGTGTGAGGGAGTTTCAGGTAATCGGAACAAAGAAAAGCGAAAGCGGTTATGAGACGATTACAGGGAATATCGCTCTGAATAAGACGGCGTCTGCTTCAGGAGTAGAGGCTGCAATGCCGAATTTGACAGCGGATCTTGCAGTGGACGGTCAGAAGTCAGATACATCCAGATGGTCTGCGCCGACAATGAAGAGCGGAAACGCACAAGATCAGCAGCAGACACCGCAGTGGCTTGAGATTGACTTGAGAAATGAAGTTACGAATATAACAAGTATTGATCTTTATTTTTATAAACTTGTATATTCAATCGACTATGAGATTCAGACAAGAGCGGATAAACAGGCAGAGTGGAAAACTGTTAAGCATGTGACATGCCAGCCTGGGAACGAACAGAATAAGCATGACAGTATCACAGATGTAGAGGGAAAACGGCTTGACCGTTATGTGCGTTTCTATTTTAACAAAGTAAATACGAATGCAGGAGGAAACAGTGTTTCTGTTCAGGAGATCGAGATAAACGGCGATCAGGTACAGACGCCGGAAGTAACCAATCCGGCGCCGGAAAATGCGAAAGAGGCGATGGATTCCGTAAAATCACTTGAGGAGCTTACCGTAGATTCTGAGGCGGTGCTGCTTCCAAAGATGCCGGATGGGTTTGAGATTCATGTAAAGGGAAGTGAATATCCGCAGGTTATTTCTGATGATGGTCAGATCAGCGATCATAATATGTATGACTATGATATGGATGTGATCGTGGAAGTTGTGAACGTGAATGATCCTCAAGATAAGTCGGAAAAGACGTTTCAGGTGCATGTGCCGAACAAAAAAGAGAAGCATGCCGACCTTTATCCTGAGATCAGAAAACAAAATGAAGAACCGGAAGTCATTCCAAGTCTTCAGGAGTGGTATGGATACGAGGGAGAGGTTAAACTTACAGAAAATTCCCGCATTGTTGTGAAAGATTCAGCAGGAGTCGGACTTGAGAAGGCTGCGTCCCAGTTCCAAAGTGATATGAAAGAGATTACGGGAATGGAACTTGAGATTGTCAGCGGAGAGAGCACAGACGGAGATGATATTCTGATCGAGTCTCTGACAGAAGATCCATATGATACAGGTGAAGAAGGGTATTTCCTGAAAGCAGATGATAACGGAATTCATATTAGCAGTCGCGGTTATGCCGGATGCCTTTATGGAACAAAGACATTGGAACAGGTATATTATACGCAGGACGGCGCTTATTCCTTTCCGAAGGGTGTTACGAGAGATTTCTCCCAGTATGAAGTCCGCGGAGTGATGATCGATATCGCCCGCGTTCCGTATCGGCTGGATGCTTTGAAAGATATTGTGAAGACATTTTCTTTCTATAAGATTAATGAAGTGCATTTTCATCTGAACGATAACCGTCATTCGGGAGCGACGACAGGGCGTGAGGATTATAATAACTGGAAAAATTATAAAGGCATGTTCCGTTTGGAAAGTAAGACGTTTCCGAGTCTGAAAACAGATCCTCAGGAAAATGCATACTATAATGATGAAAACGGAGTCTATGGCGGAGAGCCGCAGTATACGGCGGAAGAATATAAAGATCTTCAGCAGTTTGCAATGGATTGCGGCATGAATCCGATTTCCGAGATTGATGCGCCTGGGCATTCTTTGCTGTTTAACAGATATGTGAGAAATCATATTGATGAAGTGAGAAGCGTACCGGGATTTGAAAATATGCCGGAAGATGGAATTAAGAGCGACAGAGACTGGGAGCTGCTTTCCGTAAAAGGTGAGAGCGGCCAGTGGGCGTTAAAATTTCTTAAGGCGTTGTACAGTGAGTATTTGAACGAGGCGGATCCTGTATTCTTAGGCGATACGGTAGATATCGGTGTGGATGAATACTGGAGTATTAAAAATGACGAATTTGACGGAATGAGAAATTATATCCGTGAGATGGCTGATACTGTTCAGGAAAGTGGAAAGAAAGTTCGTATGTGGGGTTCTATGAAGCAGTATTTTGACGATAAAGGGATTTCCACGAAAGATTACACAGACATTGAAATTGATTTCTGGTCAAATTCATGGGACAATGCGGCAAAACGAAGCGCAGAGGGATTTAAGCTCGTCAATGTGGATTCGTTCCATCTGTATGGAAATACAGGACGCGATAAGAGAGACGTTGTTAATGTAGAACATATTTTCAATAACTGGACTCCGGTTACGTTCAGCAGCAGCGGAACAGTGCAGCCGGCAGACCCGAATCTCCTTGGTGCGAAGACGGCGATGTGGGCAGATATCGCAGATATGGGAGTGACAGAACGTGATAATTATGAACGTTTGATGCGTCAGGCAGCGGTTCTTAGCGAGAAAACATGGGGCGGTACGGATGAAGATCAGACTTATGAGGAATA
This sequence comes from uncultured Lachnospiraceae bacterium, assembly GCA_905209865.1. GTDB lineage: Bacteria > Bacillota > Clostridia > Lachnospirales > Lachnospiraceae > Mediterraneibacter. The sequence goes on along the minus strand of CAJLUP010000003.1, from coordinate 24,015 downwards.
TAGTTTCAAATTCGAAAAATTAAAAGCAGGTCCGGGCGTGGAATTGGCGTCAGATATTCCTTCTGAGACGTCTCTTGTACTTGATTATGATTTTAAGAACGTAAAATCAGATGATGCCAAAGTTGTTGTATATGATGCGTCAGGAAACGGATATGACGGAGCGATTACAAACGGAACTGTAAAAGAAGAAGGCGGCAAGAGCTGGCTTGATCTGAACGGAGAAGGCGCACTTACGACAGAGTTAAGATCTGTTGATTATCCGTATACTGTGCAGTTTGATCTAAAGGTGGATAAAAAGAAAGACGCGCAGTTGTTTGACGGAGAAGATGGCCGTTTATCAATCGGATCAGATGGAAACTTAAAGATCAATCGCTCGTATTTTGAACAGAAGTTTAATGATGTAATTCCGGAAAATAAGAGTGTGAATATCACGATTGTCGGAACACAGCAAGTAACAAAACTATACATAGACGGAGAATTCAGGCAGGCTTTGACAAGAACAACGAATTCTGAGACAGATTATGACCACCTTTTGTCTACGTTTGTATTCCCGCTGACAACGATCGGAAACGGTCTGGATGGCAGTATCGCCGATCTGAAAGTTTATGACAAGGCGTTGTCTCCGGCTGCAGTTAAGCTGACTGCAGAAGATAAGACGGTCACAGAAGTGAATGTGGCGCAGGACAAGGCTGCGGCAGGAACTGCACAGCATAAAGGCGATTCGAATTATGATAATGCGAATAAAAAACTTCGCGTAGGGTGGAAGGCAATCGACGGAGACGGAAATACAGCGGACGGAGCACATGGAACAGAAGTCAGTGAAAAAGATTCCTTCTTTGAAGGACTTTACGCAGACAGCAGTTTTGCGGTGGATATGATGCAGACTTATGAGATTGACAAGCTTGTACTTCAATGGGATAAAGCACCTTCGACGTTTAAGCTTCAGGTTTCTTCAGATGGAAAAGTATGGAAGGATATTGAAGGGATGACTGCTGTTAAGGGGCAAAATGTCAATACGATCAAGTTTGAACAGCCGATTAAGACGCGCTGGCTCAAGATGCAGGGTGTTGAAGGAACGTTCCAGCTCAGGGAATTTGAGGCATATGAAACAGTAAGTAAAGATCAGCTTCAAGACGCACTGGATGAGGCTGCAAAGAAGTTTAAGGAATATGGAATTACATATGGAGATGCAGCGTATGAGACGTTTTTCCAGGCATACAGAGAAGCAGAGTCAGTGTATGAAAATGCCTATGCATTGAATGATGATGTTGTCGAAAAGGCAGAAGTTTTGCTGGCGGAGACAGAAAAACTTACAGATCCGAATCCAGAACCGGAACCGGAACCGGAACCAGAACCCGAACCGGAACCCGAACTTAAGCAGATCGTATTGGAGGCGGAACAAACAGAGCTGAAAGTCGGAGACAAGATGACGTTGAAAGCGAAAGTTGATCCGGTGGATGCAAAAGACGTTGAAATTACATGGAGCTCCTCTGAGCCGACAGTACTGGCAGTAGACGGAAAGGGAGAAGTAAGCGCGCTGAAAGAAGGAGAGTCAGTGATTACAGTAACTGCAGTGCAGGGAGATAAAACGGCATCGGACAGTGTTAAAATTGAAGTGAAGGAAGACAGTACGACTCCGGAGCCGGAACCAGAGCCGGAGCCGGAGCCGGAACCGGAACCGGAACCAGAACCGGAGCCGGAACCTGATTCGGAACTGAAGATGGTAACAGTAAGGGCGGAACAAACGGAATTGAAAGTCGGAGACAAGATGACATTGACTGTAAAGGTTGATCCGACAGATGCGAAAGAAGTTGAGATTACATGGAGTTCTTCTGATCCGACTATATTAACTGTTGACCAGCAGGGAAATGTGACTGCATTGAAAGCCGGAAAAGCAATGATTACAGTGATGGCAGAACAGAATGAGAAGAAAATTACTGATAGTGTAGAAATTGAAGTGAAAGAAAAGACAGTAACTCCTGATCCTGAACCGACGCCGGATAAAAATAATTCGGATGAAAACTCAAAGAAGGAAGAGGGAGCTGTTCAGACAGGAGATCGGACTGTTCCGATGTTCTATGTCGGAGCTGTGATGGCTGCCGGCGCAGTATTTATCCTGACTCAGAGAAGAAGGAGAAAACAATAAGCTCTATAAAAAAGAATCAGTCTCATGAGGCGGAAAAGTAAGAAAAGTGATATAGGATAAAATAAAAAAGACTGTGTATCGAACAGGAAAATGAGGTGTCCCTCAAAATCTTGTAAGATATACAGTCTTTTTGTTTGCAATGGTGACGAGCCAAAGTCCGGACTTGCCCGAGGTCTTGGCGATCGCTTGCAATCCCGGAATGTGCCTTTTGGACTTCCGGTGATTGAAGAAAAAGATTTACGGTGTAAAACCAAGTACGCGATCTATAATGCGGATCGTGTCAAGTGAATATGAAAGGTATTTATGATCTGTTTCGTTATTCTCTATGAGAGAAATAAACTTTTTGATTTCGTAAATCATGTTATTGTTTACCGGAGTATATGAAAAACTCTCTTTTATGCCTCCATCGATCGGATCTCTCGATCCTTCTCTGAGACGGAGTTCTATCTGTGAAGGATGGCTTATATAGTCGATCAGAATTGAACCGTCTTCGCCTTGAATGATGCTCGGATTAGAGGAAACAGTAACTTTGGAGTAAACTGCTTCTGCGATCATATCTTGATATTCCATTAAGATGATCCCGCTGCATTCAAAATTGTTTTCCAAAAAAGAAGACATGAATTGTATGTTCTTCGGAGCGCCGAAAAGCCGGACAAGGGAGTGGATGCAGTAAACTCCGATGTCTGATACTGCGGCGTTTCCGAGTTCGGGATTAAAGGCGTTTTCTACAATCCCTTCCTTGAAACGATCGTAGCGGCTGGAGTATTGACAAAATTCAAAGGTGGCTCTTCGGATTTTTCCGATACGGGGAAGGGCGTTTTCGATGATTTCAAAGGCAGGATCGAAATCAGGGCGCATGGCTTCTAAGAGAACGACCTGATTTTTTCGGGCGCATTCGATCATTAAGAGGGCTTCCTGTTCGTTTGATGCCATTACTTTTTCACATAGAACATGCTTTTTGTGTTCCATTGCTTTGATGGATTGTGCACAGTGGGCGAAGTTTGGGGAAGCTACATATACGGCATCGATCTGTGAATCGAGAAAATCATCATAATCTGTAAAAACAGCGGGTATGTTATGCCGATCGGCAAATTCCGTTCCTGTATCAGAGGATCTGGAATATACAGCATATAATTCAATCCCGTCTGTTTGTTTGGCGGCATCGCAGAAGTCATCGCTTATGAAATTTGTTCCGATAATACCTATTTTTAAATTCATATGAGTTCTCCTTTTCTTTTTTCTTTTCTTGATTTTTTGTTTGTTGTTTTTAAGGCTGCGGTTATTTACTCTGTTTTTGGGTATAAAAGAATCAGCAGAAAAATTCTGTCGCGACTTTGACAAAGTAATCAGTATCGTGTGCCCCTGCCGTCTCGTAAGGGGAATGCATGGCGAGCTGTGGAAGCCCGATATCAACTGCGCTCACTGCAACATGGGTGCTGGATATGTTGCCGAGAGTTGAGCCTCCTGCAATGTCGGAACGATTGACAAAGGTTTGGACCGGAACATGAACCGAACGACACAGATCCCGAAATACTGCCGCAGAAAATCCGTCTGTACAGTATTTTTGATTGGCGTTGAATTTAATGACGATTCCACCATTTAAATAAGGATGATTTACGGGATCGGAGCAGTCGGGGTGATTTGGGTGGACTGCATGTGCGTTGTCTGCCGAGATCATAAAGCTGTCAGACAACCGGATGAGATAGTCCTCATTGGAAAGTCCGAGGCATGTGTTGATTCGGGTCAGAGTATCATATAAAAAGGTAGACGCAGCTCCTTGTTTTGTTCCGCTTCCGACTTCTTCGTTATCGAGAACACAGAGGATTGGCATGTATGTCTTTTTCTGTCCTGCAAGAAATCCTTCAACAGATGCAAATACACATTGCAGATCATCAAGCCTCGGCGCGGATATGAACTCATCGGAAGCGCCCCATATGCTCGCTTTTTGTCTGTTATAAAGGAACAGATCATGACCGAGTATATCTTCTTCGGATATATTGGCTGTTTCGGCGATTTTTTTCATAAAGGTGTCTTTGGAAGAAAGATTTCCGTAAAGTGGAAGGAGATCTTTCTGCGGATTGTATGAATATCCGTTATTTGCATCTCTGTTCATGTGGATTGCAAGATTTGGGATTAACACAAGATCCTTATTGATGTTTATTAGTTTCGATTGAAACTTATTAATTGTATCGTCTTTGAAGATCACTCTTCCGGCGATGGAAAGCGGACGATCGAGCCAGGGAGCGCAGAGCATGCCTCCGTAACGTTCTACATTTAATTTGATGTAATGGTGATCGGCTTCTATTTCAGGGTTTTCTTTGATCTTGAAAGTAGGCGAGTCACTGTGACTTGCGATAATATGCATTCCTGCAAGATTATTTTCAGGAATGGAAAATGCGATCAGAGAAGAATTATTTCTTGTTACGAAATAGTTTCCTCCGGTTGTGATATTCCAGCGTTCGTTTTCTTGCAGTTCTGAAAAATTATTCCCTAACAGCATCCCTTTGATCGTTTCTGCCGTATGAAAAACGGAGGGACTTTTTTCGATAAAATCTATGAGTTTTTTCGTTGTTTCCGACGAAGTCATATGATCAGCTCCTTCTCTGTTTTCTCTGATAATTTCAGGATATAAGCAGGATTGTTTTCTGTCAAGATAAAAGAGGGAATTGATTTCAATCCGCGATTTTCATATAATAGTGATATTAAAAGTCAGGATCATATGGTAAAGCCTGGGATTACGGTTAGAATTGCGCGCCGGAAGATTTGACTTATGCCGATGTATATAAACGGCGAAAGGGAAGGTGGTAATATGAGAATTTTGCTTGCAGAGGACGAAAAAGATCTGAACAAACTTATCACAGCGCGGCTGAAAGAAGAGTTCTACAGTGTGGATTCGTGTTTTGACGGAGCGGAAGCATCAGAGTATCTGAACAGTGCAAAATATGATGCAGTTATTCTTGATATTATGATGCCGAAGAAAGACGGACTTGCTGTGCTGAAAGAGTTGAGGCGAAAGACGGATGCAACTCCGGTTATATTGCTTACTGCCAGAGACAGTGTAGAAGATCGTGTGGCGGGGTTGGATGCGGGGGCGAATGATTATCTTGTAAAGCCGTTCGCTTTTGAAGAACTGCTGGCGCGTGTGCGCGTGTTGCTGCGAAAACCGGGGGAGACTCCGAAAACATGTTATACAGTCGGTGATTTGGAAATGCATTTGGATACGCATAAAGTCGTGCGGGGCGGAGAAGAGATCCGGCTTTCAGGAAAGGAGTTTTCGCTTCTGCGGTACATGATTCAAAATGCGGGAATCGTTCTTTCGCGCGACAGATTAGAGCAGCATTTGTGGGATTATGATTATATGGGAAGTTCCAATGTCATAGATGTGTATATTCGTTATCTGAGGAAGAAGATCGATGACGGAAGAGAGAAAAAACTGATTCATACTGTGAGGGGAGCGGGGTATGTATTAAAGGAGGAAGAATGAAAAAACTTTCTTTAAAAATAAAATTGACTCTTATATATACTGCTTTAATGCTTATTGTAATCGGAGCAACGTTGGGGATCTTGTTTTCTCTGAGCGGACGCGAGCTTTTGGCATCTACGAAGCAGTCTTTGGAGAGGCGGGAAGAGAGTCTGGAGGAGATAGAGGCGGAAGGCGGCGAATTAGAGATTGATTCAGATTTTTATTCTGTGGAAAATGGAATATATCTTTCGATGTATGATTCGACAGGATATTTTTTATATGGAAAGATTCCGAGAGGATTCGATGAACAGCCGGAATTTGCAGATGGGGAAGTGCGTCAGATAAAGGATGGGACGAAAAAGAATGAATGGTATGTATATGATCTTTTTTATCGTCCGGGAGAAGGAACGGAGATTTATGTACGAGGCGTTGCTTCTGTTACAGAAGCAGAGGAAAGTTTTCGGATGATACTCCGTATGGCGTTCATTCTGCTTCCGCTGCTTGCGGCGGCGACGGCATTTGTCGGCTATCGATTTACAAGGAGGACACTTCGTCCGGTGAAAGATATTACAGATACTGTGTGTAAAATACGCGCTGATGCAGACCTTTCAAGAAGAATCGAAAATGTAGGAGATGAGATCGGGAAAGGAGAGAAGGAAAATCGCGGGAAAAACAGAGACGAGATATATGTGTTGGCAGAAACATTTAATGAAATGTTGGATGAATTGGATATCGTTTTTAAAAGAGAGAAGCAGTTTACTTCGGATGTTTCACACGAATTAAGAACTCCGGTCAGTGTTATACTTGCACAGTGCGACAGGATCTTGCAGGATGAAATGTTAAATTCAGAGCAAAAAGCTCAGGTTGAAGTGATTGCACAGAAAGCGAAAAATATGTCTGATCTGATCTCGCAGCTGCTCTTCTTGTCAAGGGCAGATCAGGGGCGTCAACAGATTGATCGGGAAAGCGTGAATTTAAGTGAACTGACGGAAATGGTTGTCGGAGAGCAGCGTTTTTTGGCACAGTCGCAAGGATATTCGGGCAGGATTTTATGTGAGATAGAGCCTGAAATATGGACGGAAGTCGATGAAACGCTGTATATCAGGATGATGATCAACTTGATCTCTAATGCATTGCGTTATGGCGAAGGACGGGAAATAGAAGTAAGCTTATCATTGAAAAACGATTCGGAGATTATCGGTAAAGTAAAAGATCATGGCGTCGGAATTGCAGAGGCAGATCTTCCGTATATATGGGAACGATTTTACAGAGCAGATAAGTCCAGAAGCGATGGAAATCACAGCGGATTAGGACTTTCTATGGTGAAGTGGATCGCAGAAGCGCATGGCGGAACGGTGGAAGTGACCAGTAAAAAAGGGAGCGGAAGTGAATTTACATTTCACCTGTGGAAAAAAGAATAAAATTATTTTTCTTCTTTAATGTTATTTTAATCTTTGTGGGATATAGTAATCTCAACAAAGAAATGAAGGACATAAGATGCAGCATTCGGGGGAAGATAGTATAGGTAGAAAATGCAAATGTCCAGGAAAGAAACAAAAAAAGGAGAATGAAAATGAAAAAATTTGTGATAATGACAATGGTAACGGTGATGACTGCGGCGGCAGCAGTTGTTTTTACAGGATGTGGAGCAGGAGGTAAAGATATCGGAAAGGAAGCGGCGTTGGAAGCTGCCTTGAATGATGCAGGGGTAAGCGAATCTGATACAACTCGTTTGAGAGTTTCTTCTGAGAGAGATGATGGAAGAAAAGTATATGAAGTTCGATTTGATGTTGAAGGAACGGAATATGATTATGAGATCAGCGGAACAGACGGTCAGATTTTAAGCGTTGATACCGAACGGATTTCAGGTGGAAACGAAGGAGCAGATGCGGCGGTGAATTCCGGTGCGGAACAGGGGAATGGCCAGAATGTGGATCAACAAAACGGAAACGGTCAAAACAGCGGCAGCGCAGATGCGGGAACACAAAATGGTGCGGATACAACAGGCATCAGTATAGAAGAGGCGACTGAGATTGCGTTGGAAAGAGTTCCGGGAGCAACGGCAGACGATATTCGGATCAAGTCGGATTATGATGACGGGAAAAATAAATACGAAGGCGACATTATTTTTGAAGGCAAAGAATATGAGTTTGAGATTGATGCGTCTACAGGAACGGTTCTTGAATGGAGTGAAGAAAGATATTAAGAAGTTTCTTTAAGGTGAAATTAAGCGATATCAGGAGATATTTGGAAAGAAATTTTCGATGAAATAGTATAAAGGACAAGAGGAATCGAATATAATCTGAAACAAAGTGAAAAATAATCGTAAGCGGCGGAGAAGTGTATGAATTATCTGTGGGCAGGAATGATTTTGATCGGGATTATATTCGGGGCGTTTAACGGCAGGATGGAAGAACTTACGAATGCTGCGCTCGATTCTTCGAAAGAGGCGGTAATGCTGTGTATTACAATGATCGGAATTATGTCATTTTGGTGTGGGATCATGGAGATTGCGGCACAGGCTGGGATCATCGGACGTGCAGCGGAGAAGATGCGTCCGGTGATCCGTTTTCTTTTTCCGAATCTTCCGAAAGACCATAAGGCGCAGGAGCATATTACAACGAATTTTATTGCGAATATTCTTGGACTTGGCTGGGCGGCAACTCCGGCTGGATTAAAGGCGATGAAAGAGCTGGGAACGCTGGAGGATGAACGGCGCGCAGGAAGAGCGCCTGGACCTGTGAGAAGGAAGGGAGTCGCAAGCAATGAGATGTGTACGTTTTTGATTATGAATATTTCTTCTCTTCAGTTGATTCCTATGAATGTGATCGCATATCGAAGTCAATATGGAAGTTCGAATCCGGCGGCGATCGTCGGGGCAGGGATTGTGGCTACGATGGTAAGTACGGGAGCTGCGGTTATATTTTGTAAAATAACAGAGCGAAACGGAAGGAAACCTGATATAATAAGAAAGGTAAATCGAAAATAAATATGTAATGCAACATCCGTAATTGTGAGGGAAGAATGGATTATCCTTTATGAAAAGTGCGGTATGTAAAGGGAGAAAGAATGGACGGAAGATACGATGATCGAGAAAAAGACACAAGAGAAGCAATGAAAAAAGAAATAAAAAAAGAGATAAAGAAACAAAATAGACGACGGATAAAGATCCCGTGGAAAATTCAAAAAATCATCATTATTATAGCGGTTATCGCACTTGCAGGAGGCGCAGGGGCGATCGGGATGAAACGCTATATTACCCATGAAAGTCAGACGACGAAGCTTGGATTTGAAGATATCGGAGAACTGGCGACACAGGAGGCGAACTGTACAGAAGTAAATGTGACAGAGGATGTGAGAAAATTATTCGGGATTGATATTCCGTTTACGCAGAGTAAATATATTTACAGTTATAATGTGATTGTAAAAGCAGGGTATGATTTCGGTGAGATTCGTTACGAAGTGAAGAAAGATTCGATTAAGGTAACTTTGCCGGAAGTAAGGATTTTGAGTTCAGAGGTTGATGAGAAGTCATTCCGCGTATATCATGAAGAGGAAAGTATTTTTAATCAAATTGATTTAGAGGAGAATAACGCGGCTCTTGTAAAATTGAAAGCACAGGCAGAAAAAGACGCGGTGGCAAATGGTCTTTATGAAAATGCGCGAGAAAATGCACAGACCATTTTAAAAGGATATTTTGCACAGGCATATGATCTGAATGATTATAAGATTACATTTGAAGGCGGAGAAGGAGGAAATACAAATGAAAAATAAAATCTTACTTGTACTTGGTATCATAGCGGCTGTAATCATAATTTTTTATTTTATCTTATTTTTGACAGCATAGAAAGCGCAGCTCATTAAGCAGGCGCTCGTTATCTTCTCTGTTCATGATGCAGAAACGTACAAATTCTCCGTTTAAACTTTTAAAGGAAGAACAATCACGAATCATAAGACCGTTTTTGACGCAGTGTTCGAATACGTCAGAGGCGGTCATTTCTTTTTGGTTTAGCTGTATAAGCAAAAAATTGGCGTACGGCCGATATGTTTTATAGGCGGACATTGACTTTAAGGCAGAGTACATTTTCTCTCTTTCGGACAAAATAAGCTGACGGGTTTGGCTGATGTAGTTTTTATCCTTCAGCATGAGTTCTCCTGCAAACGCGCCAAGGCTGTTCAGTGACCATGGAATCTGCTTTTCTTTCATTGTTTTTAAAAACGGCAGGCTGCCCGTGATCCCATAACCTAAACGGAGTCCCGGAGCGGCGAAAAATTTGGATACCCCTCTGAGAACCATCAGGTTTTTGAAAGTTTTCGTAAACGGAACGGCGGTAACATCTTCGATAACAGGGGCGAACTCAACGTAAGTCTCATCGATCATAACAAAGATATCATGCTGTTCACAAAATGTAAGAATCTGTTCCATATCTTCATGCAAGACAGCGGTGGATGTCGGATTATTCGGATTACACATAATCAGGAAATCGTAATTTCCGTCAAGGAGTGTCTGACAGAGTGCGCTTACATCGACTGTAAACTTATCTGTTTCTTTTAAAAGAAATTCGTCACACTTGCTGTTTGAAAGGGACAATTCTCTTGAATATTCTGCGTAAGTAGGTCCTAAAAGAAGCGTCCGTTTCGGAGCTCGTGTCTCGATCAGAAGGGCGATCAGTTCACTTGACCCGTTGCCCGGAAGGATAAAATCCGCCGGAACATGGCAATATTCGGCGATGGTGTTGCGAAGCGACTGATAGTCGCGGTCGGGATAAGAGGAAAGGATATCCAAATGAGAGGCAAGAACCGGTTTTATATTTTCGGAAATGCCGAGAGGATTTACATTTGCGCCGAAATTGACGATATCTTCCCGATTCAGATGATAGTATTCACATATTTTTTCAATATCACTTCCGTGAAAAACAGGTTTTGTATTCATAATCTTTCCTCCCTGACCGTTTAATTTGAAAGGTTGTTTTTTATTTTGTCATGAATAAGATGCCGAGTGTATTAGGTCCGCAATGACTTGAGATCGTGCAGCTTGCTTTTGTCACATGGATTTCATCAAATTTTATTGTTTCGTTTACCGTCTGTTTTACGAGATCAATGTAGGACTGATCGATACCGGAATGGGTAATGAACAGCAGTGATTGATCGATATCTGAGTGACGGGCGAGTTCATCCTTTACATATTTTTCGAGAGCTTTGTCAAGAGATCCACGATATTTTTTGCCGACGCCCATGCTTCCATCGTGATTGTCTACCTGGATGCAAGGTTTCAGTTTCAGTACGTTTGCGCCCAGCGCAGCGACAGATGAGCAGCGTCCTCCGGCGTGGAGAAAGGTCAGTGTATCTAAAACAAAGCTGGCATGACATTTGGCTGTTTTTTCGCGGAGCGTTTTCGCGATCGTTTCAGCGTCAAATCCCTGTTCGATCATTTTTCCGGCTTCTACAACGAGGAGCCCTGTTCCGGTAGAAAGATTACAACTGTCGATTACATGGACATGACCGATCTCCTCAGCGGCAAGACAGCAGTTTTGATATACGCTCGAAAGAGCGTGACCAAGATTGATATGGATTACTTCGTATCCGGCATCTACCCAAGGGCGGAAATGTTCGATATATTCTGCGGCATTTACAGCGGCAGTTTTCGGAAGAATCTTCTGGTCATAATATTTTTGGTAGATCTCCTCCGGAGTGATGTCGATATTGTCACGGTAATCTTTATCTTCCAGAATAATGTGAAGCGGAAAATAGTTTACATGATACCGTTCTTTCAGTTCATCGTCGAGATCACAAGTACTGTCGGCGCTTAAAATAATTTTTGAGACAGATTGTTCTTCGGACATACTAAGACCTCCTTGCTTCTTTTAATGCATTGGCAAGCTGGTCAGGACAAGACGTTGGTTTAAATCCGCATCGGATCCCTTCAATGCGTGAGATCGCTTCATCTACATCCATTCCTTCGATGAGACGGGAAATTCCCTGGAGATTTCCGCTGCATCCTCCGACGAAAGATACGTTTCGTACTTTATGATCTATGATATCAAAGTGAATCAGTCGTGAACAGACACCTTGTGGTTTATATTCCATAATTTTTACCTCCTGAAAATACAATCCTGCATTTTTTATAAAAGGCATTATAGCAAACCACGAAGGAAAATACAAATTTTGTACGCCTGTTTTCGAGAAAAATCGACTTTAAGAAAGAGAACCAAAATCCGGCTGAAAAAAGGGAAGGGAAAACAGAAAAACAGGGAGTCAGCCGGTTTACACAAAAAGGTCGTGAAGGAGAGGGACGCTTGCAGTTGAGCGAAAAAGCAGAAGAGATTTTCAAAAGGGTGAGAAAAATCTGGAAAGGGAGGAGAAAAAGAAAATTTATGGAGGATGAAAAATACGAGAAAATATACAGCGGAGACGGCTGCGCCGTGTAGAAAAATGTAGAACGGTTTTTGCGGACAAGACGGGAATCCTGCTCTATAATGGCTACAAACACAAGCGGACGTTGATGGACGGGGCGCGTGAAAGAACAAAAAAACAGGAGGGTTTGTCATGTTTGAGACAATGATGGTGGGTTCCGGGTCTGTCGTGTATGTGATGGCGGCGATCGGGATACTCGGGGTGCTGGCAAAGATCGTGAACCGGCTGACCTTGTACAGATTGATAAAAGCGGCTGGAAATATGCCGAAAAGTACGCATAAGCTGATGAAACTCGTGAAATCAAAATATGAACATGCGTGTATGGCGCATGACTCCGTAGAAAATATAGATGTATTTGTAGAAAAATATATCTATGAATACAGAGGATTTTTGTTTCGGATTCACACTTGGAGGCAGATAGAGATCTTGTCAGTCTGGTTCGTCGGCATTTTAGGAGCGGCAGGAGCTGTACTGGCTTATATGGAGAGTGGGTTTACAGAAACTGTATATCAGTACATAGCAGGCGGAGCGGCGGAAGCAGTGCTTCTTATGGTGATCATCCGTATGTCGGACGAGCCGTATAAGATTAAAGCGATTAAAATGTACATGGTAGATTATCTGGAAAATGTATGTGCAGTTCGGGTGAGGAGGCAGAACAGGAAAGAAAAAGAATTTATTGATGTGATCCCTTCGGAAAGCGCAAATGGAGGAGGAAAAGCAAAAGAGCAGAAAACTGCGGTCAGAGCAGACGGCAAGAAAGGCGAAGCTTCCGGCATCATAGTGCCTGCACAGGGACATATGTCGGATAAGAAGGAGAATTCGGAAGGCGGCGAGGCAGTCCGAGAACCGGGATATGCACAATGGCAGGCTGAGGCGGTTAGGGAAATCCTGCAGGAGACAGGCAGCAGTATGGTGGAGAAAAGACTTCCTATTAACATTGAAGGAGAACCGAAAGAAGAGAAGAAAAAGGAGGAAAACAGGCAAAATAATCACGGCGTAGGAACGGAAAAAACTCAAAATGAGGAACGTCCGCAGATCAGAGAAGATGCGATCCGTCAAATACTGGAGGAATTCCTTGCTTAGGACGGTTATATTTGTTAAAATAGAAATATGTGACAGGAAGTTTTCCTGCCGATTCTACAGAACAGATAAATGACGAATAAGTATCAGAGAGGATGGATAGTGATGAGCAAAGTAACATTTGATTATTCAAAGGCATGTGGTTTCGTACAGGATCATGAGATGCAGTATATGAGCGAACTTGCGGAGCAGGCAAAGGAAAAACTGCTTGCGAGAACGGGCGCCGGAAACGACTTCCTCGGCTGGATCGATCTTCCGGTTGATTATGATAAGGAAGAGTTTGACAGGATTAAAAAAGCGGCTGAGAAAATCAGAGAAGATTCGGAAGTGCTTCTTGTGATCGGAATCGGGGGATCTTACCTCGGAGCGAGAGCTGCGATTGAATTCCTCGGACATTCGTTTGCAAATGTTGTATCAAAAGAAGTGAGAAAATCTCCGGAGATTTATTATGTAGGAAACAGCATTAGCAGTACATATGTCAGAGATCTGATCGATGTGATCGGCGACCGCGATTTTTCAATCAATATGATCTCCAAGTCCGGAACAACGACAGAGCCGGCGATCGCTTTCCGTGTATTCAAAGAAATGCTTGAGAAAAAATACGGAAAAGAAGAGGCTGCAAAGAGAATCTATGCGACGACAGACAAGGAAAAAGGAGCGTTGAAAAATCTTGCTACAGAAGAAGGTTATGAGACATTTGTCGTACCGGATGATGTCGGAGGACGTTTCTCTGTTCTGACTGCGGTAGGTTTGCTTCCGATTGCGGTAAGCGGAGCAGATATTGATCAATTAATGGAAGGTGCGGCAGCAGGAAGAAAAGCGGCTGTTGAGTCTGCTTTTGCAGAGAATGACGCGATGAAATATGCGGCAGTGAGAAACATTCTTCTTCGTAAAGGAAAAGCTGTGGAGGTACTGGCGAATTATGAACCAAGTCTTCATTATGTATCCGAATGGTGGAAACAGCTTTACGGAGAGAGTGAAGGAAAAGATCAGAAAGGCATTTTCCCGGCATCTGTAGATCTTACGACAGATCTTCATTCTATGGGACAGTTTATTCAGGATGGAAGCAGAATCCTTTTTGAAACAGTTCTCAATGTAGAGAAGTCAAGAGCTGAGATCGTGATCAATGAAGAACCGGTAGACCTTGACGGTTTGAATTATCTTGCCGGAAAAGATGTTGATTTTATTAACAAGAGTGCAATGAACGGAACGATTCTTGCACATACAGACGGAAATGTTCCAAACCTTATGGTGAAGATTCCGGAGCAGAACGAATTCTATCTCGGTGAATTGTTCTATTTCTTTGAGTTCGCATGTGGTGTGAGCGGATATTTACTCGGCGTTAATCCGTTCAATCAGCCGGGCGTTGAAAGTTATAAGAAGAATATGTTCGCTTTGCTTGGAAAACCGGGATTTGAAAAAGAAAGAGAAGAACTGCTTAAGAGATTGTAGTTCTAAAATTTCTTGTTGGATTTCCGCAAATAGAGTATAATAATAAGCGGTCGGGATTACCGGCTGCTTATTTGTATTATAGAAGCGTTGAAAAATCCGAAAAAATGTGTGTTTCAGACACAGATGGTAGGATCAAGGAGGGTATGTTATGTTAAGAATCGGAATGTTGACAAGCGGCGGTGACTGTCAGGCGTTGAACGCGGCTATGCGCGGAGTCGTAAAAGGAATTTGCGCCAAACGGGACGATGTGGAAATTTACGGTTTCAAAGACGGATATAAAGGATTGATCTATGCAAATTTCAGTATGCTTACGCCGAAAGATTTTTCGGGTATCCTGACGAGAGGAGGAACGATCCTCGGCACATCAAGACAGCCGTTTAAATTAATGAGAGTTCCGGATAAAGACGGACTTGATAAAGTAGAGGCAATGAAACATACATATCATAAACTGAATTTGAATTGTCTTATTATTTTGGGAGGAAACGGAACTCATAAAACGGCGAATCTTCTCAGAGAAGAGGGTTTGAATGTAATTACGCTTCCAAAGACGATTGATAATGATCTGTGGGGAACAGAGATGACGTTCGGATTTCAAAGCGCGGTAGATATTGCGACGGATACAATCGATAGAATCCATACGACAGCAACATCCCACAGCCGTGTATTTATTATAGAAGTAATGGGACATAAAGTAGGATATGTGACGCTTCATGCAGGAATCGCAGGCGGAGCAGACATCATCCTTCTTCCGGAAATTCCGTATGATATTAAAGTGATCACGGATGTAATCGACAGACGGTCAAAAGAAGGAAAACCGTTTACAATTCTTGCGGTTGCAGAAGGGGCAATCTCAAAAGAAGATGCGAAACTGAAAAAGAAAGAATATAAAGAAAAACTGGCAAAGAGAAAATATCCGTCTATCGCATATGAGTTGGCAGAAGAGATCCAGAAAGCAACAGATAAAGAAGTAAGAATTACTGTTCCGGGACATACTCAAAGGGGAGGATCTCCGTGTGCATATGACCGTGTGTTTGCAACACGGGTGGGCGCGAAAGCCGCAGAGATGATCCTGGAAGGAAAATACGGATACATGGTCGCTATGAGAAATGGCGAAACAACGGCAGTTCCTTTGGAAGAGGTTGCCGGAAAATTAAAAATGGTAGATCCAAATTGCGGCCTGATCAAAGAGGCAAAAACAATCGGCATCAGCTTTGGAGACGAATAAATCAGCAGAGGTGTAAAACATGTCATATATGGCGCTTTATCGAAAGTTCCGTCCGGCGGAATTTAAAGATGTAAAAGGGCAGGAGCATATTATTACAACATTACAGAATCAGATCAAGGCAAATCGTATCGGACATGCCTATCTTTTCTGCGGCACGAGAGGCACAGGAAAAACGACGGTTGCAAAAATATTTGCGAAAGCGGTAAACTGTGAACATCCGGTTGACGGAAGTCCGTGCGGTGAGTGCGAGATGTGCAGGGCAATCGCCGAAGGCAGATCGATGAACGTCATCGAGATTGACGCGGCATCGAACAATGGCGTCGATAATATCAGAGAGATCAGGGAAGAGGTAACGTACCGGCCTACAGAAGGAAAATATAAGGTTTATATCATTGATGAAGTGCATATGCTGTCCATAGGAGCTTTTAATGCTCTGTTAAAAACATTGGAAGAACCGCCGGAATATGTTATTTTTATTCTTGCAACAACGGAAGTTCACAAGATTCCGATTACGATTCGATCGAGGTGCCAGCATTATGATTTTAAACGGATCGGCATTGAGACAATCACGGAACGTATGAGGGAATTGATGGATACGGAGCATGTTGAAGTGGAAGATAAGGCGCTGCGCTATATTGCGAAAGCTGCAGACGGATCGATGCGAGATGCGCTCAGTCTCCTTGATCAGTGCATTGCATTTTATCTCGGACAGAAGCTGACATATGATCATGTTTTAGAAGTGCTCGGAGCGGTGGACACGGATGTATTCAGCAGGCTTTTACGGAAGGTGATCGATGCAGATGTGTCGGGGGTACTTGATGTTGTGGACGAGCTTGTGATGCAGGGGAGAGATCTGACTCAGCTTACGGCAGATTTTACATGGTATTTAAGAAACTTGCTTCTCGTAAAAACTTCTGATAATATAGAGGATGTTCTGGATGTGTCTACGGAAAATATGATGCAGTTAAAAGAAGAATCCGAGATGATCGAGACAGGGACTTTGTTCCGGTATATCCGTATTTTTTCGGAACTTTCAGGACAGCTCAAGTATGCCACACAGAAGAGGATCATGCTGGAAGTAGCGTTGATCAAGCTGTGCACTCCTGCAATGGAAGAAAAGCCGGATTCGCTTTTAGACCGGATCCGTGCGGTGGAAGCAAAAGTGGAAAAGGGCATGGAAGCTGCGTCAAATATGCAGGGACAGATTGTTTATGTGAATGGAGACGGAGCGCAGATCTCAGGGGGAACTGTGATCAATGGAAATGCGGCAGGCAATTTGGGCGGAGTACGTGTACCGCAGCCTGAGATTCCAAAGGCGATTCCCGAAGATGTGCAGGAAGTCGTGAAAAATTTCAGGATGATAGCAGGCGAAGCTTCAGGAATCATAAAAGGGTATCTGAAAAGCGCGCGATTAAGCCTCGGGGGTGATAACCGGCTTTTGATCGTTCTTCCGAACAGTTTGGCGGCAAGTGTCGTTGGGCGGGAAGATCATATTGAAGAGTTGGAGAAGCTGATCGAAGAGCGGATCGGAAAACGCGTGGAAGTGGAAGTGCGCCACGTGGAAGAAGGCAGACATTTTGAGGATACATTCATAGATATAGAACAGAAGATCAATATGAAGATAACGGTGGAGGATTGATTATGGCAAAAAGAGGCGGATTTCCGGGTGGAGCAATGCCGGGAAATATGGCAAATCTTATGAAACAGGCTCAGAAAATGCAGCGTCAGATGGAAGAGCAGCAAAAAGAGCTTGAGGCAAAAGAATTTACAGCGACAGCAGGCGGCGGAGCAGTTGAAGTGACTGTTTCGGGAAAACGTGAAGTGATGAAAGTAAAGCTTGCGGAAGAAGTCGTTGATCCTGATGATATTGAGATGTTGGAAGATCTGATTGTTGCGGCTTCTAATGAAGCTCTGCGACAGGTTGACGAGGCGACAGGTTCTGCAATGTCTAAGCTGACAGGCGGCATGGGCGGCGGAATTCCGGGGATGTTTTAACAATGGAATATTACAGTAATCAGATCAGCCGCCTGATCGAAGAATTTTCCCGTTTACCGGGAATCGGGAGCAAGTCAGCGCAAAGACTTGCGTTTCATGTAATTAACATGCCGCTGGATCAGGTGGAAGGTTTGGCAAAATCTATTATTGACGCCAGGAAAAATGTGCGGTATTGTAAAGTGTGCTGTACGCTTACAGACCGGGAGATCTGTCCGATCTGCGGCAATCCGGATCGCGATAAGAAGACGATCATGGTTGTTGAGACGCCGAGAGATTTGGCGGCATATGAAAAGACAGGCAAATATAATGGGGTATATCATGTGCTTCATGGTGCGATTTCTCCGATGCTTGGAATCGGTCCGGGGGATATCCGGCTGAAAGAATTGATGGAGAGACTCCAGGGCGATGTGAATGAAGTGATCATTGCGACAAATTCCAGTTTGGAAGGCGAGACAACAGCAATGTATATCAGCAAGCTCATAAAACCGGCGGGAATAAAGGTGAGCAGGATTGCCAGCGGCGTTCCGGTCGGCGGAGACTTGGAATACATTGACGAAGTGACTCTTTTGAGAGCGCTTGAAGGCAGGACAGAGCTGTAGATAGAACAGAACTGTATACTGAACAAAGATAAGAAGTAGAAGTAAGAAAGAGGAGACATTAAAAGAGGAGACATTATGGACAAGTTAAAGTTGATGAAAACTGCAAATGAAGTCCGCAAAGGGATTGTGACATCGGTTCACAGTGCAAAAGCCGGACATCCGGGCGGATCGCTTTCCGCGGCGGATCTTTTCACTTATCTGTATTTTGAGGAGATGAATGTAGATCCGAAAGATCCGAAAAAGGCGGACCGGGATCGTTTCGTTCTCTCAAAAGGGCATACAGCGCCCGGACTTTATGCGGCGTTGGCGGAAAAAGGATTTTTCCCGAAAGAAGATCTGATCACATTGAGACATACGGGTTCTTATCTTCAGGGACATCCTGACATGAAATGTATTCCTGGAGTAGATATGTCTTCCGGTTCTCTCGGACAGGGAGTTTCTGCGGCGGTTGGAATGGCGATCGCAGCGAAAATGTCAGGGGAGGATTACCGTGTATATACGCTTCTCGGAGACGGGGAGATTCAGGAAGGTCAAGTATGGGAAGCTGCGATGCTGGCTTCGCATCATAAGTTGGATAACCTTCTTCTTATTGTAGATAATAATAACCTTCAGATCGATGGTGAGATTACAAAAGTAAACTCTCCGTATCCGATCGATAAAAAATTTGAGGCGTTTAATTTTCATGTGATCAATATTGATGGAAATGATTTTGATCAGATCGATGCTGCGTTTAAAGAGGCGAAGACTGTGAAGGGGCGTCCGACAGCGATCATTGCCAAGACTGTGAAGGGAAAAGGAGTTTCCTTTATGGAGAATCAGGCGGGATGGCATGGAAAAGCTCCGAATGATGAAGAATATAAAGTCGCGATGGCAGATTTGGAAAAGGCGGGTGAAGCGTTATGTCAGAAGTAAAGAAGATTGCTACAAGAGAAAGTTACGGAGAAACATTGGTGCAGCTTGGTGCAGAACATGAAGAAATCGTTGTTCTTGATGCGGATCTTGCGGCTGCGACAAAGACAGGTATGTTTCAGGCTGCCTATCCGGAACGTTTCATCAACTGTGGTATCGCGGAGAGCAATATGATCGGTGTGGCGGCTGGATTGGCGGCCGCAGGAAAGGTTCCTTTCGCAAGTTCATTTGCAATGTTTGCGGCGGGTCGTGCTTATGAGCAGGTGCGAAACTCTGTCGGATATCCTCATTTGAATGTGAAAATCGGAGCAACACATGCAGGAATCTCTGTAGGTGAAGACGGAGCAACACATCAGTGTAATGAAGATATTGCGTTGATGAGAACGATTCCGGGGATGGTTGTGATCAATCCCTCTGATGATATCGAAGCAAGAGCGGCAGTACGTGCGGCTTACGAACATGTGGGTCCGGTGTATATGAGATTCGGACGTCTGGCTGTTCCTGTAATCAATGACAGACCGGATTATAAGTTTGAACTTGGAAAGGGCGTTGTGCTCCGAGAAGGAAAAGACGTGACAATTATAGCAACAGGACTTCCGGTAAATAATTGTTTGCATGCGGCTGAGAAATTGGCGGAGGATGGGATCGATGCAAAAGTGATCAACATTCATACAATCAAGCCGCTTGATGAAGAACTTGTGATTGAAGCGGCAAAGGAGACCGGAAAAGTCGTTACTGTAGAGGAACACTCTGTGATCGGCGGTTTGGGAAGCGCGGTTTGTGATGTGCTCTCAGAGAAAGCGCCGACAAAGGTCATGAAGATCGGAATTAATGATGTTTACGGAGAATCCGGTCCGGCGCTTGAACTTATTGAAAAGTACGGACTTGGCGTAAACGGAATTTATGAGAAAATAAAATCCTTTGTGTCATAATTTAGGTAAGAAAAGAAGATGCTGTCTGTTTTGGACAGCATCTTTTATAATATGTCGAATTCTTCTGACAATAACTGATAAAATCATTTTTTCCCTTGTGTTATCCTCATATCAACGCCGAGAGAAATTGTGCCGGTTTGAAACGAACCGGCAGGAGATTCAGTTGATTTAGGAGGATGGGTATAAATGGAAAGACAGTTACCGAAAAATGTTCGTCAGATAGGAAATGTAAGCGATAGTCCGAAAATATATGTAGAAGATTATGTGGACACGTTTTTTGCCAGATTGTGTGAAAAATGTGAAAAGGCAGGCACGGAACCTATGGGAGCGTTTCTTGTAGGAGATATTCAGAACGGAGAAGAGGAGGACTATGTTTACATATATGGTGCAATTCAAATGCACGATTTAAAGATGACGGACAAGGAATATGTTATTGATGAAATGACATGGAAAAATGCTTATGAAGACTGTAAGCAATATTTCGAGGATGGGGAAATGCTCGGATGGTTTGTAGTACATCCCGGAGCGCCGCTTGTACCGGAGCCTGAAACTGTAAAGCTTCATAAGAAATCATTTCCAAAGAAAAATACGGTATTTATTATGAAAGATCCGGTGGAAAAAGAAGAGACTTATTATGTGCATAAAATGAACGACTTGCTGGAAATCGGAGGGCATTACACATATTATGAGAAAAATCCGTGTATGCAGAATTATATGATTTCCAGTCGAAAAAAAAATGGGGCGTCCGCGTCAGAAACAGTGGAGGACAGAGCTGCAAAGGACTTTCGTTCTCTGGCTCGAAAACGGGGAGAGTCTCAGAAAGGCAGGCGGGCGGGAAGCCTGATGTATGCGGCGGGCGCCTGCGTTGTTTTGATCCTTGTGATCATGGGAGTTTCTTTGTTTAACAGTTTTGACCGGATGAAATCAGTGCAAAGTACTCTTGGAATTTTAGGAAAAGAAACGGCACAAGAACAAAAAGATAAACCGGAAGAAAAGCAAAAAGATGCGGAAACAGTCGCTGCATCAGCAGAAGTCACGGAAGGACATGCTGTCGATCAGTCTTCAGAAAAAAAGGTGGATGAAACAGAATCTCCTGCGGAAGTGAAAGAAAATCCGGCAGCAGAAGAACCGGAAAAAACGGAAACGAGCGGAACTGTTTCCGCCGGAGCGGGTGAGGGAAGCGAAGAGCAGCAGGTGCAGGAGACAAGCGGGCAAGTTTCGGAAAATGTAAACGGCCAGGATGGAATCTATATTGTGGAAAAGGGAGATACGTTGGCGATCATCAGCCGAAAGATGTATGGAGATCTTGATCATGTAGATGCCATCTGTAAGATGAATGGCATTACAGACGGCAATCTTATTTATATCGGACAAAAATTGCTATTGCCTTGAAAATATGATAAGATGTTGGCGAATAGGTTTGCTGGGAATAGAAGAAGACTAAAAATATGGAAAGAAAGCGGAAATGAAATAAGGGGAGTTATATGACACAAAAGAAGAAAACAGATTTTAAAATCGTAACGCCCCCCGGTGATCTAAGCGAAGTTACTGCAAAAACGAAGAAAATGCACAGAGAAAAATTAAGGAAAATTCTTGTGCTCGTCGTTTTGATCGCGCTTGCTGTAAGCGGAACTTATCTGATGCTGACGAATAAGGCATACGGGGAAGCGGGAACGGCAGTACGATACTCAACTGACATTTCAGATACAAGTAATTATGTTCATTTTGCGAATGGAATCGTACGTTATAACCGGGACGGCGTTGCTTTTTTGAATAAAAAGAATGAGGAGCAGTGGATTCAGTCAACACAGTTGAAAAATCCGATCATCGAGGTAAAAGAAGATGCATTTGCAGTAGGAGATAACGGCGGAAATAACATTTTTGTATTTTCCAAAGAAGGTCTGAAAGGTGAGATCGAGACAAGTCTTCCTATCGAAAGTATGGCAATTTCCGATCAGGGGATCGTGACGGTTCTTTTGAAAAACGAAAGTGCGCCGAAGATCATTTCTTATGATGCGATGGGAAATATTCTTGTAGAACAGCAGGTGACGGTGTCTGCAATGGGATATCCGATCGGTATGGATATGTCTGACGATGGCAAAACGCTGGCGGTTACTTATCTGCATATAGAAGGCGGGATATTGAAATCAAAAGTGATCTATTATAATTTTGGGGAAAGCGGTAAAGAACAGGCAGATAATATTGTGGCTTCCGATGAATACAGAGATACGATAATGGCGGATGTTTTTTTCATGGGAAGTGATCGTTCTGTTATAGTAGGAGATAATTCAATCGTTCTCTATAAAGGAAAGACAGCGCCGAAGAAGGAAAAGGAAATTTCCATCGGACAGGAGATTCAAAGCGTATTTCATTCGGATAAGTACATAGGTCTGGTTTTGCTGAATACGGAGAAATCAGGCTATGAGCTTAGATTGTATAATCGGTTTGGAGAACAGGTGCTGAATAAAGAAATCTCTGGCAAATACGGTAAGGTAAAAATGGCAGGTGACGAGGTGATTATGTACGAAGGAAGTAAATGCTGCATTGTGACTGCCAATGGAATCGTGAAATTTGAAGGAGATATTAAGACGGAAGCGTTGGAAATTTTTAAAGCTTCCGGTTTAAACAGATACTATGTGATGAGCGCGGATGAATTGAGGATAATTTATCTGACGAAATAGGAGTGGTTATGGATAATTGGCTTTTGATTATTGTAGGAACAATTTTTCTTGTGTGCATCGCGGTCGGCTATGTGAGAGGTTTTTTGAAGCTTGGAATTTCCATGCTTTCGACAGTAATAACACTTGTGCTTGTACTTTTTCTTTCACCGTATGTTGCACAGGCGCTTCAGAAGTATACGCCGGTAGATGATTTTTTGGAAAAGAAAGTTACAGAAATGTTTATGCCGGAAATATCAGTGGAACAGTTTCAGTCCCTTGATCTGACAGGTACTCCATTGGAAGATCTTTCTGCTGAAGATTTGTCCAGATTAAATGAAATTGATTGGGATGTGCTCGGTATTACGGCTGATGATATTTTAAATGTGATCGGTGATATTCCGAAAGATGTACAGATTAATCTGATCGAAGAAGCGCCAATCCCGCAGTTCCTGAAAGATCAGCTTATAGAAAATAATAACAGTACAATCTATGGAGAACTTGGAGTGAAAAGTTTTCCGCGATATGTGGCTGCATACGCGTCACATCTTGTATTGAATCTGCTGTCGTTTCTTGTAACGTTTTTACTTGCAATCATATTGGTGAAAGCGCTTGTGTTTGCAGTAAATATTATTGGAGAACTTCCGGTGCTTGGACTTGCAAATCACATTGCGGGCGGGGCGCTCGGTCTTCTGCTTGCCCTTGTCGTTGTATGGATTGGCTTTCTTATTATGACGCTGGCTTATACGACAGAAGCTGGAAGCGCTTGTTTTGATATGGTCGAGAAGAGTCGTATTCTTCGGTTCTTATATGAAACAAACCCGCTTCTGATCCGATTGCTGAAATTCTAAATTCGTATAGGGGCAGAGTGGTTATAAAAACAGGAGATCTTCGTTTTATCTGAAAGTCTGCGGACTCTGGATAAAACGGAGATTTTTGCTTTTGAGATTCTTTAACTATTAATTATATAAATGATAAAAATGTTACCGGATAAAAAAGAATATTATTAATAAAAAAAGATAAAATTTTTATTGAGAAAAGCTATAAAAAGATCATTGTTTCTGATTTTCAGATATGTTATGATATCTCCACTCACAGAAATTCTTTCTGTGAAAGACGCCGGCAGTTTCGTCGGTCTGAGGA
>CAJLUP010000002.1 GCA_905209865.1 uncultured Lachnospiraceae bacterium | reverse complement strand
CGCGGATGAAGCGGGTGATGTTATGGCTGATCCGATTTTACAGAAAGTATTTATCCGGTCTGAAAGGATACAGCACATGTAAGTACTATCCCACATGTTCCCAGTACGGGATCGAGGCGATAGAAAAATATGGTGCAATCAAGGGCGGTGCACTGACCGTCTGGAGAATCCTGCGCTGCAATCCATTTTCAAAAGGCGGGTATGATCCGGTACCTTAAGGAGGACAAGTAATGGAAATTTTCGCAATGTCGGCTGCAGGAATTTATGATTGGCCGATCATTAAGCAGGTATCATGGCTGTTAGGTCAGGTCATGAATGGTATTTACAATGCATTGAGCGCAATCGGAATTGAAAATATCGGTGTGGCGATCATCGTATTTACGATTATTGTATACACGATCCTTCTTCCGCTTACGATCAAACAGCAGAAGTTTACAAAGATGTCGGCTGTGATGCAGCCTGAGATTCAGAAGATCCAGAAAAAATATGCAAATAAAAAGGATCAGGCTTCCATGCTGAAACAGCAGGAAGAGATGAATATGGTTTATGATAAGTACGGTTTGAAGATGTCGAGCGGATGTCTTCCGTCATTATTACAGATCGTATTTCTTTTCGGACTTTATCCGGTAGTACAGAACATTCCGGAATATGTTACAAAAGTAAGAAATGTATATCTTCCTCTCGTTGAGAAAATTCAGGCAACGTCAGGATATCAGAAAATTATCGAATCTTTGGCAACAGGTCTTGTTCCGGGAGCAGAATCTATGGATTATTCGAAAGCCGGAAACTTGATCGAAGTAATGTATAAGTTCCAAACATCTACATGGAATGAATTGATCGATAAGATGCCGAATCTTGAGAGTGTTGTAAACAGTACGATGGCAGATGTCTCTCATCTGAACAACTTCTTAGGAATTGATATCGGAGCGCATCCGTGGAATCTTCTTACAGATGCTTTGGCAGCGGCTTCTATCGGCGGAATCATCATTGCGGTTCTTATTCCGGTGCTTGCAGGTTTGACACAGTTTATCAGTGTAAAACTTTCTCAGGCAGGTGCAGGCGCAGCTGCGATAAGCGATGATAATCCGATGGCAAGTTCTATGAAGACAATGACTTATACAATGCCGTTGATCTCCGTTGTATTCGGTTTCACACTTCCGGCAGGTCTTGGTTTATACTGGGTAGCGAGTGCGGCCGTGCGAAGTGTTCAGCAGCTTGCCGTTAATAAATATTTGGCAAAGAAAAGCATTGACGATATTATAAAAGAAAATCAGGAAAAAGCGAAAAAGAAACGAGAGAAAAAAGGTACTTCCGCGGAAGAAATCAATAAGATGGCAACAAAGAGTACCCGAAATGTAGGAACGTCTTCCACTTCTAAGGCAAAGGGGAAAGCAATCGATGCCGAAAAGGAAGAGAAGATAAGGAAAGCACAGGAACTTGCAAAGAATGCAAAACCGGGAAGTCTTACTTCAAAAGCAAATCTTGTAAACAGATATAACAGCGGAGCAAAGACAGAAGAAGTAATTCCGGAAAAGCAAGATAATAAGAAAAAGAAATAAACTGTTTGCGGGAAAGGAATGAATGGTATGAAAAGTAATATCAGAGTATCTGCAAAAACTTTAGATGATGCAATTACAGAGGCAATGATTCAGTTAGGCGTTACAAGCGACAGAATTGAATATAATGTGATTGAAAAAGGAAGCGCAGGTTTTCTTGGAATCGGTATGAAACAGGCAGTGATCGAAGCGTGGAAAAAGGAAGATAAAGAAGAGGAAGCGTTTTTGAAAGCTGTTGAAGAGACGATAAGAGAGACTCCCGTAACAGAAGATTTTTCAACAGAAGATGATGTGAAAGAAGAAAGCGCATCAGTGAAAGAAGAAATTGTACGGGAAGAAAAAGTTGAAAAAGAAGAAGCTCCTGAGAAAGAGAAAAAAGCAGAGCAGACTTCCGTAAAGAAAAGAGAGCATCTCGGAAAAGTAGAAGATGAGACAATTAAATATGTAGAACAGTTTGTAAAAGATACTTTAAAAGCAATGAATATGGAAGTAGAAATTACATCTTCTATTGATGAAGACGGCGCGCTTTATGTTGATATGAAGGGCGACAACATGGGAATTTTGATCGGCAAAAGAGGTCAGACGCTTGATTCCCTTCAATATCTTGCGAACCGTGTTGCAAACAAACATCAGTCAGATTATGTAAGAGTGAAACTTGATACAGAAAATTATCGCGCAAGAAGAGAAGAAACGTTGAAACATCTTGCAAAAAACATCGCTCATAAAGTAAAGAGAAACAGAAGACCGGTAATACTTGAGCCGATGAATCCGTACGAAAGAAGAATCATTCATTCCACATTGCAGTCCGATCCATATGTGACGACACACAGTGAAGGTGAGGAGCCGTACAGAAAAGTTGTAGTTACATTGAAAAGATAATAAAAGTTCATAAAAATTAAGAGTAAAAAGACGCTTGACAGGATGCGGTAAACGCAAAATATCAAGCGTTTTTTTCATTGACGAACAGGAAGTTTCAATCTAAAATAAAAGGTAGCGTTTAGGTAAAATATAATATGAAAAATTAAATCATTCATAGAGATAGAATATGTGGAGAGCGGGATAGAATGAGAAAAGAAACGATTGCAGCCATATCGACAGGGATGACAAATTCAGGAATCGGAATTGTGAGGATCAGTGGAGAAGAGGCTGTTGTAGTTGCAGACCGGATTTACAGAGGAAAGAAGAATCTTTCTGAAGTTGAGAGTCACACGATAAATTACGGATATATAGTAGATTGTGAAAGCAGTTTGTCTGAAGATCAAACGGAAAATGTGATTGACGAAGTACTTGTTACAGTTATGAGAGCGCCGAGAACGTTTACCGGAGAAGATACAGTGGAGATAAATTGTCACGGCGGAACATTTGTTGTGAAAAAAGTACTGGAAACTGTTTTAAAATATGGCGCAAGTCCGGCAGAACCCGGAGAGTTCACAAAAAGAGCATTTTTAAATGGAAAGATGGATCTGTCGCAGGCAGAAGCCGTGATCGACGTGATCCATTCGGAGAATGAATATGCGCTGCAAAGTTCTGTAAGTCAGTTAAAGGGAAGCGTAAAAAATAAGATCAATGAGATAAGAAGTGAAATCATATATCATACGGCGTTTATCGAGACGGCGCTTGATGATCCTGAACATATCAGTGTCGACGGATATGCAGATACGCTGAAAAAGTCAGCAGATAAGATTATTCAGGAACTGGAACAGCTGATCCATTCTGCCGATGACGGAAGAGTGATAAAAGAAGGAATCAAAACTGTGATCGTAGGCAAACCGAATGCAGGAAAATCCTCTCTTTTAAACGTTCTTGCAGGGCATGAGAGAGCAATCGTAACGGATATTGAAGGTACAACGCGGGATGTGTTGGAAGAGCAGATTAAATTAGGCGGATTAAATCTTAATGTGATTGATACTGCGGGAATCCGTGAAACAGAAGATCTGATTGAAAAAATAGGCGTAGATAAGGCGTTGGAATATGCAGAAACGGCAGATCTGATTATTTATGTTGTTGATGCATCAAGAAATTTAGATGAAAATGATGAGAAGATCATCGATATGATCCGGAATAAAAAAGCAGTAGTTTTGCTAAACAAAACAGATGTTGATACTGTGATCTCAGAAGAAGATATGAGAGAAAAAATTGAGGATCTTCCGATTATTTCAATATCTGCAAAAAAAGAAACCGGAATTAAAGATCTGGAAAATAAAGTAAAAGAGATGTTTTTAAAAGGTGACATTTCGTTTAATAATCAAGTATATATCTCAAATGTCCGTCAGAAAAATGCTCTTTTAGAAGCTCTTGAAAGTATGAAAAAAGTGATCAGAAGCATTGAGGATAATATGCCGGAAGACTTTTATTCCATCGATCTTATGGATGCATATGAGAGTCTCGGAAGTATTACGGGAAATTCAGTAGGAGAAGACTTAATAAATGAAATATTCAGCAAATTCTGTATGGGAAAATAAAGATCAATATGATATTGCAGTTGTAGGTGCAGGACACGCAGGCTGCGAGGCGGCTTTGGCGTGTGCGCGTTTAGGCTTTCGCACAGTTATGTTTACGGTGAGTGTGGACAGTATTGCGCTGATGCCGTGTAATCCGAATATAGGAGGAAGTTCAAAAGGACATCTTGTGAAAGAGATTGACGCTCTTGGAGGCGAGATGGGAAAGGTGATCGACAGAACATTTATTCAATCGAAAATGCTGAATCAGTCAAAAGGACCGGCTGTTCATTCTCTTCGCGCACAGGCAGATAAGGCGGACTACAGCAGAGCGATGCGTCAGGTTCTGGAAGATCAGGAAAACCTGGATATCCGCCAAATGGAAGTGACAGATATTTTGGCAGATGATCCAGATGAGTCAGGAATAAGAAGGATACAAGGCGTTCAGACCTATTCAGGCGCCATATACCCTTGTAGAGCGGTTGTTCTGTGCACAGGCACATATTTGAAGGCTCGATGCATTTACGGCGAAATAAGCACACAGACGGGGCCAAACGGACTGCAGAGTGCCAATTATCTCACAGACAGTTTAAAATCACTTGGCATTAAAATGTATCGCTTTAAAACAGGAACTCCGGCAAGGATTGACAAAAATTCGATTGATTTCACAAAGATGGAGGAACAAAAAGGGGATGAAAGGGTCGTTCCTTTTTCGTTTACAACAGATCCAGAAGATGTGCAGATCGATCAGGTGTCATGCTGGCTCACGTATACAAATGAAAAGACACATGAGATCATACGTGATAATTTGGACAGATCCCCGCTGTTTTCAGGCGCTATAGAGGGAACAGGTCCTAGATATTGCCCTTCAATCGAAGATAAGGTTGTAAAATTTCCTGATAAGAATCGTCATCAGGTCTTTATCGAACCTGAAGGAATCCATACAAACGAAATGTATGTCGGAGGTATGTCAAGTTCACTGCCTGAAGACGTTCAGTATGCGATGTACAGAAGCGTTCCGGGATTAGAAAATGCAAAAATTGTAAGAAATGCATATGCAATCGAATATGATTGTATAGATGCAAGACAGTTAAAAAGTACGCTGGAATTTAAAAATATAGACGGACTATTCAGTGGCGGACAGTTTAACGGAAGTTCAGGATATGAAGAAGCGGCAGCACAGGGAATTGTCGCAGGAATTAATGCTGCAAGAAAATTGCAGGGAAAAGAAGGGATTGTGATCGACAGATCCCAGGGATATATCGGAGTATTGATTGATGATCTTGTTACAAAAGAAAGTCGTGAACCGTACAGAATGATGACTTCAAGAGCAGAGTACAGACTTTTGTTAAGGCAGGATAATGCGGATCAGCGTTTGACGAAATTAGGATATGAAATTGGTCTGATCAGTGAAGAAAGATATGAAAAACTTCTTGAAAAAGAGAGATTGATAGAAGAGGAGATCCGGCGGGTAGAAAAGGTAAATGTCGGAACATCGCAAGAAGTTCAAGATTTATTGAAGATATATGAAAGTACACCATTGTCATCAGGAACGACTCTTGCAGAATTGATCAGAAGACCGGAATTATCTTATGAAAAACTTGCGCCAATCGATAAAAACAGGAAAAACCTTCCTGAAGATGTGGCGCAGCAGGTTGATATTAATATTAAATACGATGGATATATAAAACGTCAGATGCGTCAGGTAGAACAGTTTAAGAAACTGGAAAATAAAAAAATACCGGAAAATATCAATTATGATGAAATAAAAAGTCTTCGTATAGAAGCAAAACAAAAATTAAATCAAATCCGTCCGTCTTCGATCGGACAGGCATCCAGAATATCAGGAGTATCACCGGCAGATGTTTCTGTACTTCTCGTTTACTTAGGGAGTAAGTAGAAAGTGAACAGGACATAAACAAAAAAGTAAATAAAACGATAGATTTATGTATTTACAGAGTTTTGGAATGCCATAGTTATGTGATGATAGCGTTTTGGAATAACATAGTTGTATGATGATAGATTTTTATATAAAGATATTAATATAGTTATCTGATTATATATTTATTGGAGAGTGTCTTATATATACTATGTCACATAAAATAATATGTAATTTATAATATTATATAATATATAATATCTATATAAACATTCATAAAAAGAATATAATCCATATGATATATACA
This sequence comes from uncultured Lachnospiraceae bacterium, assembly GCA_905209865.1. Taxonomy (GTDB): domain Bacteria; phylum Bacillota; class Clostridia; order Lachnospirales; family Lachnospiraceae; genus Mediterraneibacter. The sequence continues at coordinate 42,750 of CAJLUP010000002.1, read as the reverse complement.
ATTATATATATTATATCGAATTAGGCGGATAGTAAGTGGAGAGGGAAGATGAATGACGGAAAAAAGTAGATTTGAAGAGGAACTTCAAAAATTAAATATCACTCTTACAGAATATCAAAAAGAGCAGTTTGATCGCTATTATCAAATGCTTGTAGAGTGGAATAAAGTAATGAATCTGACAGGAATAACAGATTATGATGAGGTGAATTTAAAACATTTTACAGATAGCTTAACTGTTGTGAGAACTTTGGATCTCAATGAGATATGTTCGGTTATAGATATAGGAACAGGGGCAGGCTTCCCTGGACTTCCTATAAAAATAGCGTTTCCGAATATAAAGGTTGTTTTGTTGGATTCTTTGAATAAGAGAATAAAGTTTTTAGATGCAGTCGCAGAAGAGTTAAATCTTACAGGCATTGAGACACTTCATGGAAGAGCGGAAGATTATGCAAAGAAAAAGGAATATAGAGAACAATTTGATCTTTGTGTATCAAGAGCAGTAGCAAATTTATCAACATTGAGTGAGTACTGTATTCCTTTTGTAAAGAAAAACGGATATTTCGTATCCTACAAAAGCGGTTCATCTGATGAAGAGATTAAACAGTCAGAAAAGGCAGTAAATATACTCGGTGGAGAAATCATAAAAGTTGATAAGTTTCTATTGCCGGGAACAGATATGGGAAGATCTCTTGTGAATATAAAAAAATTGAGAAATACGCCGTTAAAATATCCTAGAAAAGCAGGAATACCTTCAAAAGAGCCGTTGTAGAAAGAAATCTGTAAGGCATATAGTTTTACAAGATATACTGCTTATAATCAGGAAAATCAGAGAAAAGGATAAATGAATATGGATAAAATAAAAACGCCTTGATGGGCGTTTTTATTTTATCCGCATTTTATTGACTGTATTATAATTGTTATTATGTTATTATTCATTCCAAATAAGACAACTGAATTAAACAGATCAATTTAAAATATTTTTTACTGTTTCAATAAATTCCTCTGATTTTTCTATGTGAGGAAGCATCTTCGTGTGATCGATTCCAACAATTTCTATTTCAGGAATTTGATTTTGATACTGGTTAGCGGCGAGTGTATTCTCAGGATTATCATTTCCTATAATAATCGTAATTTTATTTTTTAATTTACTCAGGCAAAATGAAATGTTTGCATTTGTATATCCGAGTTTTTGACAAGCATAAACATATTTCGAATGAGATTTATTTCTATGTGAAGATTCAAAACATGCAAGCACATCTTTTTCATTGACTTTATTTTGATTATAGAAATAAGCGGTAGTAAATCTTTCATTTATAATATCTTTTCTTGTTTTCATATTATATATGAAAGTACCAATAACCGGCATGTATAAAATACTCTTCAATAATTTGCTCTGCTTAGAAGGAACTTTTGCAAGAGAAACTAAATTCTGAGGATTTATCATAATGATACGATCAATTAAAGTCTCATCATTTGCGCAAGTCATTAAGACGAATGATGAAGAATCTCGAGAAACTATTACGTCGGTTTTTTCACCTATTACATCTTTAATGAAATCTGTAAGGAGCTGAACATACAGAAAATTAGTGTATGTTAAGATTGGTCTGTCTGAACATCCGCATCCAAGCAAATCAATCGAGTATACAGTGTTTGTTTCGGAAAAACAATCTATAATCCTATCCCATTCATGAGAAGAAGAAAATACATTAAAATTATGAATAAGAAGAAGAGGAGAACCAGAACCTTTTTTCTTATAAGCAATTTTACCATATTTCCATTCATAAAACGCATATTCATCTTCTTCAAGAAGATTATCAGCAGTTGCAATATATGTAGATAATCTGTTAAACACATGCATTGTTGTTAAAGTAACACCTGTGAAAACAGCAAGTCTTTTCAGTGTTTTATTCATATCCATTCCTTCACCATCTTTCAATAATTTATTCTAATATTATACTACACAGAATTTATCAATTCAAGAAAGAAAGGTGTAATAAGAATATCTTAAGAAGATAAAAATAAAATGTTTCACGTGAAACATTTTATCTGATCAATGGTGATGATGAAACAAACTTCAGTCTTGCTTGAGACCTTGATGACCACTTATAATCCCGGAACGTGACTTCTGAAACTTTTAGAGATGTTATAAATTATTTTAGTATCGTTTCGTTAGATTAAAAACGAAAAGTAAAAAAATATTTTAAAAGAAAAAATAGTGTATTAATTCCTGAAAGAAGAATTTTAATAAAAGTTAAGAAAATGTTTCACGTGAAACATTCAAAAGTTATAGATTAATAAATTAAAAAGTGGTATAATATAAAACACGCGAACATAAAGAACTTGAATTTATATAAGTAGAGTGTTCTTCTTGTGAGCGCCTTGAAATGTAAATTTATATTATATAAAATATGTTAAAAAATGCATATGAGGAGGCAAAAATGGGGAGAATAATTGCTATTGCCAATCAAAAAGGCGGGGTAGGAAAGACTACAACTTCTATAAATCTATCTGCAGCTCTTGCAAGTAAAGGAAAGAAAGTACTTGCTCTTGATATGGATCCACAGGGAAATATGACAAGTGGTTTGGGTGTTGACAAGGATGAAGCTGAAAAAACAGTTTACGATCTGATAATAGGAAATGCGGGAATAGAAGAGTGTATTTGTAGAGATGCACTTGAAAATCTTGATGTACTTCCGTCTAATATAAATCTTTCAGCAGCGGAAATTGAATTGATCGGTGTCGAAAATAAGGAGTATATTTTAAAAACGGAAGTAGAAAAAGTAAAGGATGAATATGATTTTGTTGTAATTGATTGTCCTCCTGCATTGAGTATGCTTACAATTAATGCGATGACAACAGCAGATTCGATAATAGTTCCTATACAGTGTGAGTATTATGCGCTGGAAGGATTAAGTCAGTTGATACATACGATTGAACTTGTACAGGAAAGACTGAATCCAAACCTTGAAATAGAAGGTGTTGTATTTACAATGTATGATGCAAGAACGAATCTTTCACTTCAAGTCGTAGAAAATGTAAAGGATAATTTGAATCAGAATATTTATAAGACGATTATTCCGAGAAATATCAGATTGGCGGAAGCTCCCAGTTATGGAATGCCGATCAATCTCTATGATCCGAAGTCAACAGGAGCAACGAGCTACATGTTGTTGGCGGAAGAAGTTATTCATAAAGGAGAAGAGTAGTTATGTCAGTAAAACGAAATGGTTTGGGGAAAGGATTAGACAGTCTGATACCTAATAAGGCTGTAAAAACAGAAACAGCAGCTAAAAAAGAAGTAAGTAAGGAAAAAGACGAAAGAAAATCTGAATCCGGAGAAATCTTAGTAAAAATCAATGAAGTTGAACCGAACAGAGAACAGCCAAGAAAAGAATTTGATGAAGATGCTCTTATGGAATTAGCAGATTCTATCAAACAGTTTGGTATATTACAGCCTCTCCTTGTTCAAAAGAAAAAGGACTATTATGAAATTATTGCAGGCGAAAGAAGATGGAGAGCGGCAAAGCTTGCCGGAGTAAAAGAAGTTCCGATTATTGTGAAAAACTACACGGATCAGGAAATAGTTGAAATCTCTCTTATAGAAAATATTCAAAGAGAAAATCTGAATCCGATCGAAGAAGCTATGGCATTTAAGCGGTTGTTGGAAGAGTTTGATCTGAAGCAGGATGAAGTTGCCGAACGTGTTTCAAAAAGCCGAACAGCAGTAACTAATTCAATGAGATTGTTAAAGCTGAGCGAGCGTGTACAGCAGATGATCGTGGATGATATGATTAGTACAGGACATGCAAGAGCTCTTTTAGCTATTGATGATGAAGAACAGCAATATATATTGGCAAATAAAATATTTGATGAAAAACTGAGTGTTCGAGAAACAGAAAAACTTGTTAAGGCTTTAAAAAATCCTAAAAAAGAAGTAAAGAAGCAGGAAATAGAACATACGTTTGTTTACAATAATTTGGAGGAACACCTGAAAAATATTATAGGAACAAAAGTAAGTGTGAATCCAAAAGCGAATGGAAAAGGAAAAATTGAGATAGAATATTATTCAGAGGATGAGCTTGAAAGAATCTATGATTTGATTATGTCTATTCAATCTAAGTAATTGACGTGAACATAAAAGGAAAGAAATAGATAAAGTAGAGAACAAATCAATTAAAGAATGACTCGATTAAAGAAAAAATACTGGAAAATAAGACTGAAAATGTAAAAAGGATAAAATAAAAAGAAAAGAATAAGATAAAGAAGAAGTATAAAATATGGGGAGATGAAAAGAAATGAAAGGGATACTGGATAGTTGGGGAGTAGATCCATTTTATCTGTTTATTATCGTATTTATTATACAGATTGTAATGATCGTATTGTATGCGATGCTGAATACAAAATATAAACGTTTGCAAAAAAGTTATTCAACGTTTATGAAAGGAAAAAATGGAAAGAATCTTGAAAAAAGTATTTTCGGTAAATTTGAAGAGCTGGATGAGATTGCAGAACTTGTAAGAGAAAATGAAAAACAAGTAAATGATATTTCAGAAAAAATGAAAACCCATTATCAGAAAGTAGGAATCGTAAAATATGATGCATTTCATGAGATGGGCGGAGAGTTGAGTTTTGCCCTCACAATGTTGGATGAAAATAATAATGGATGGATTTTCAATGCAATGCACAGCAGAGAGGGATGTTATACTTATATAAAAGAAGTTGTAAATGGCGAAAGTTATATCGAACTGTCTTCAGAAGAAAAAGAATGTCTTGAGAAGGCGGTTTATCAAGAAGCATATGATTTAAGAGATATGGAACAATAAGTGTAATAAGAACAGAAACAGTAAATATAAAAGAAAATGGAAACAGGAACATAACTGGCAGATAGAAACAGAAATGTGGATAGAAGAAAACTGGAAGGAAAAAGAGAGAAAAGGAGCAGACAATTATGTTAGACATTAAATTTTTAAGAAGTAATCCGGAGATTGTAAAGCAGAATATTAAAAACAAATTTCAGGATGAGAAACTTCCCCTTGTTGATGAAGTAATCGAATTGGATTTAAGAAACAGAGAAATTAAGCAGGAAGTGGAGGCGCTTCGTGCAGAAAAGAATAAGTCTTCGAAAGAAATCGGAGCAATGATGGCTCAGAAAAAGTTAGAAGAGGCAGAAATTCTTAAGAAAAAAGTCAGTGAGAGCGCGGGAAGAATTGAAAAGTTATCCGCAGAAGAAAAAGAAGTTGAAGAAAAAATCAAAAAAATCATGATGACGATTCCAAACATTATCGATCCGTCTGTTCCGATCGGAAAAGATGACAGTGAAAATGTAGAGCTCGAGCGTTTTGGTGAGCCGGTAGTTCCTGATTTTGAAATACCGTATCATACGGAGATCATGGAATCCTTTAACGGAATAGATCTTGACAGTGCAAGAAAGGTTGCAGGAAATGGTTTTTATTATCTCATGGGAGATATTGCAAGACTGCATTCAGCAGTGATTTCCTATGCAAGAGACTTTATGATCAATAGAGGATTTACATACTGTGTTCCTCCGTTTATGATCAGAAGTAATGTTGTTACAGGTGTAATGAGTTTTGCAGAGATGGATGCGATGATGTATAAGATCGAAGGAGAAGATCTGTATCTTATCGGAACAAGCGAGCATTCTATGATCGGAAAATTTATAAATACGCAGCTTACAGAAGAAGAACTTCCGCAGACATTGACAAGTTATTCTCCTTGCTTCAGAAAAGAAAAAGGTGCACATGGAATTGAGGAGAGAGGTGTATATAGAATTCATCAGTTTGAAAAACAGGAAATGATCGTTGTCTGCAAACCGGAAGAAAGTATGGAATGGTATGAAAAACTGTGGAAAAATACAGTTGATCTGTTCCGTTCAATGGATATTCCGGTAAGAACACTGGAGTGCTGTTCAGGAGATCTTGCAGATCTGAAAGTGAAATCTGTAGATGTTGAGGCATGGTCGCCGCGTCAGAAGAAATATTTTGAAGTGGGAAGCTGTTCGAATCTCGGGGATGCGCAGGCAAGACGACTTGGTATTCGTGTAAAAGGTGAAAACGGAAGTTATTTTGCACATACGTTGAATAATACTGTAGTAGCTCCGCCAAGAATGCTGATTGCATTTTTGGAAAATAATCTTCAGGCTGACGGATCAGTAAGGATTCCTGAAGTACTCAGACCGTATATGGGCGGAAATGACAAGATTGAAGTTAAGAAAAAATAGAGAACCAAGTGTAGAACACTTGAAAAAGATCGAAATAGAAAGATGAAGAACAGATGCATAAGTATTTGAAAGCATTAGGATTTGATAATATTCAAACAAGATCAGACTTAAAAAATCTGCTGAATGAAGTTGAAGAAAAATGTACCCATCAGACCATTGTTTCTTATAAGCCTGGAGAAGATTTCTGTGAGCTGAAAAAAGAATACGGACAATGTATGGGGATTGCATTGTGCGGCGGATTAGATGAAAGAGAATATTTTGATCCATATTACTATTTGCCTTATTTTGAAGGAAGCGGAATCAGCACATATGCAGAAATTGCAGTAGAGAGAAAGATAGAAAAAGAACAGTATCTGGGGATGTGTGAAGATTCGAAGATCGGAATCAGTTTGATATTTACAATACAAAATGGAATTGAATATATGAGGGAACGTCAGGCAGGATTCCCGGCAGATCCGACCACTTCTGTAACATTATCAGGACTTGCGTTGTCAGGAATGATACTGCTTCCGGTAAGTAAGGATGAGCGTAGTATAAAGACTGAAAAAGAAGCGTCCGACAATCGTAAAATGCTTATTAATGCTGCGCGAAACGGAGATCAAAGCGCGATAGAAACTTTGACATTGGATGACATTGATACATATTCCCAAGTTTCCAAAAGACTTGCTAATGAGGATGTGTTTTCCATTGTAGATACTTATTTTATGCCTTATGGGATTGAGTGTGATCTATATTCGATCATGGGTGAAATACTTGCAGTGCGCAAGCGTAAAAACATCGCCACGGGCAGGGAAGTATATCAAATGAAGCTTAATGTGAATGAACTTCAGTTTGATGTATGTGTTCCCGTATCCGAGACGATGGGTGAACCTGAAATCGGAAGAAGATTTAAGGGGACAATTTGGCTGCAAGGATATATTAATTTTTAAAAGATGTTAATCATTAGGTTTCGCAGCTGCCTTTTTATTGCGAGTCAGCATAAATGCAGAGATAGCAGAAGCAGCCGGAATTGTCAGAACGATTCCGAATGTTCCGCATAATCCCTGTGCAATTTCAATGCTGAGATAATTAGAATTTATAAGTTGATTAAACTGTACTTGATATGAGAGGAACACAAGTAGTGTGATGAATGCGCTGCCTGTAAATGCAAGGATCAGCGTGTTCGTCATCGTTCCGATCATATCTTTTCCTATTTCTATGCCGGATCTGAAAATTTCCTTTGCAGAAAGGAACGGATTGTGATGATGAATCTCATAGAGCGATGAAACAACCGACATTCCGACGTCCATGATCGCGCCGAGCGAAGAAATCACAACGCCTGCAAAAAGAACGTCTTTAATCTGCAGGCCGGTTTCCTCCTGTATTAAAATCAAACCGTCTGCATCTGCTGAGCTAAATCCGTCTACATGGATCATAGCAGATGTTATGAGAAAAAGAATCAGCGCAAAAAACATTCCGATCACTGTAGAGAGGATCGCAGAAAATGTTTTTCCACTCTGTCCGTTTAAGAGCAGAAGTGTAACAGCTGTTGATAAGATCGCACATAGGATGCTTGAAGCAATGGGCTGCCATCCCGAAAATACCGCCGGAAGAAGAAATTCGATTACAAGAAACATAGAATAAAGAAGTCCTGCAATGGATTTTAAGCCTTTCCCCCCGCCGATACAAAAGATTGCAGCGGCAAGAACAACTGCACAGGCGATGAGAGGAAGCGTACGGTCGTAATTGTATACGGTATAGTAAGGTTCGATATTATCCGGCATGTCAATATTAATGATAAGGGGCATTTTTATGGTTGCTTTAACATTGTGTGTCTTTGTCAGATAATTTGTCACTTCTATTGTTTCATTTTTTTGAGATCCTTCTGTCATCTTTATTTTTAAGTCTTGACTTCCGAGATAAAGTTTTAGTTTGCTGTCGTATTCAATGTCCTCATTAGAAATCTCCACTACGATACCTTTATCGTAGTGGAGAGTATCTGTACTGTATCGAGAATAGCTTTTAAATCCAAAATGCTGCAGGATCAGCACAGTGAGGACACTGAGGAAAATAAGTGTGAGTACAATCACATTCTGTTTTATTTTTCTCAACATGATTCTATCCTATCTGATCTTAAACAGATCTTTTTTTCTTTTCGTGATAACTGTGATCACTGAAAGTGATGCCGCAAGAAGTAATGCGATTGGGGCGAAAGCAGTAATATCACCGGTTTTTACTGAAGCAGCATGATTGCCGTTGTCGTCGTTATTGCTGTTGCTGCCGCTATTGTTGTTATTGCCGCTATTGCCGTTGCTGCTGTTATTACTGTTGCTGCCGTTATTACTGTTGCTGCCGTTATTACTGTTGCTGCCGTTATTATTGTTGCTGCCGTTATTGCCGTTGCTGCCGTTATTGTTGTTACTTCCATTGTTGCCGTCATTTCCATTTTCATCAGCTTTGACAAGTCCGTCATAAGCTGTCTGTAAAGAAGTGAGAGCTTCATCCAACATAGTTTGAGTTGCATCGGAATTCTGCAATACTTCTTGTGCAGCTTTCAGAGCATTGGAAAAAGTGTTCCAACTTGCTGATGTATAATCAGATTCTGATAAATTTAAATCTTTAAGTTCATTTACTTTATTAGTCAGAGCAGTGTTGTCAGCTTTGTAGATTGTAAATTCATCTAATAAAGAAAGGTCATCTGCATAATAAGTAGTCATTGTATAAGACTGATCTGTTACTTTAATGTCTGTTACCGTTCTTCTGTAAGACTGATCCATTTTAGCGGAATATTCTGCATTTGGAGCTTTGATATCATAGTATTTACTTCCTGATGCAGAGTTTGCAGTAAGATAAAGGATTCCTGCCGGGTTTGTAACACTGCTTTGCACTCCTTTGCTCGTGTCAGGAGTTGTTCCGTCCATCATGTAAGTTCTCGTGTAAACGTGATCATGCCCCATTAACACAACGTCGATATCGAGATCTTTGAAAACCTGTGGAAGCTCTTCTCTTCTGGTAATGATGTCACTGTCGTCAACGTGACTGGCAGTTGAGAAAACAGAATGATGGAACACAACGGTTTTCCATTTTACATTCGGATTAGCAGCAATGGCTTCCTCAATAAATGCTTTATGTTCAGCAGTGGATCTGTCGTTTGAGTTCAGGTTGATGAAAAGTGTGTTTTCATAGACAAACCAGTAATCGCTTCCGGCGGTTGTCTGTCCTTTGTCACTGCTTTCATTTGGAAGATTAAAGTGTTGGTTATAAGCAGCAGAACTTGAATCATGATTGCCGATCGTTGTCGCACTGGGGAGAGTAGTAAACAACTTATTTATGTATCCTGTATACTGTGTTTCATTAGATGCAGTATTAACCTGATCTCCGGCTGAAAGAAGAAAATCAGCATTAAATGTTGAAGAAATTGTTTTTAAGGTTTCATTCCATCCTTCAATATCAGTATTTGTGCTGCCTGCACCGATCTGCGGATCTCCTACAAAAGCAAATTCATAAGATCCATCGTTATTGCCTGAAGTAAAACTGTAAGTGTCGCTGATCGTATTACCATTTTTTACCCGATAAACGTATTCTTTATCAGGAAGGAGTCCTGTAAGAACTGCCTGGTTAGAGTAAAATCCGCTTTCATTTGAGGCAATGGAAGAAGCAGGGACAGTTAAATAATTTTCAGGGAAAGTGTCTCCTGTTTTTACTGCATATTGAACTTCTCCTGCTGTTTCTGTATCCGCATACCATGTAATTCCCTGACTGGATGTATCACTTCCTACAGTAAGGAAAATTGATTTCTGAGATACGTTTTCTGTAGTGCTGTTGTCTCCTTCATTGCCGTCTGTATTTTCATTATAGTTCAGAGACAGATTTGAAAATTCAAAATAAATGTCAGAACTGGATTCGCGATCCTGATGAAGTTCAACAGAAAGGATGTTTGTTCCTTCTTTGATGATGTCTTTCAGTTGGTCTTTCGTCAGAACAACAGATGTTTCTTTTGGAGCGCCTGCGCTTACTCCGGCATAGTAAAGATTATTTTCCTGTGTATCTGTCGGCATATCTACGGAAGTGATTAATTGCCCGTTTAAATAAACAGCAACAGCATCGTCGTGGAAAAGGCTTCCGGTGATAGAAGTAATCTGATCAATATTTGCTGCATCAAATGTTGTTCGGAAGAAAAATGTCGGAGTACATTTGCTGCTGTCTTCTGCCTGATATTGTTGCAAAAGAACTGTTGGAGTAAATCCGTTAAAAGATGTCAAACTTCCTTTTTTTGCACCAAATTTTCCTGCGGCAGATTTCCATGAAGAATCATTGAAGTCTGAGGTTGTCCAGGCAGTGAGAGAAGAAAGTCCTGATGCCGGATCAGTGTTATCATCAAGATACTTCCATGTTGTACTTTCGTTGATAACGGTTTTATTTTCTGTGGTATCTTCTTCTTTGGCATAAGCGGTAACCGAAGTGTTCGGAAAAGGCAGTGCATTTATAACGCCTCCGGTTCCGAGAATTGCTGCAAGCGCTGCAGCGCCGATCTGTAATTGAACTGTTCTTTTTTTCATAATAACCTCCTGTAAAAGTGTTTGTCTCATCCGTATGGTGATGTGATTGTGTTTGATACGAAAGACATTAGTTTCAACAGAAAAATCTGTCAGATATGGAAAATACGAAAAGATTTCCATATACCGGTAGTTATCGTAGCATTCAAAAAAAATACATACAATAGACCTTACAGTCTTTTAAAATAAGTGACAAAAATTTAAAATAAGACAAGAAAATTAACAAAAAAAGGTCGGTGGATTTAACGGAAAACTAACAAAAGAAAAAATAAGAAAAGAAAAATAAGAATAGGAAAAGGATAATAAATGGCAAAAGAGAAAGAAAGTAAGAGAAATAGAATAGAAGAAAAGAAAAAAAGATAGATAGGGAAATTCAGAAATTTTAGAAAAATATGAAAAATGGTTGTGACATACATGTGAAACTGCTATAATAGGTAAAGTATCTACGGATAGTTTAGGTATAAAAATTGACACAAAGGTGTTACCCCGAAAGGGGAGTGCTTTGATGTCATCAACATGAAAAATAATTGTAATTAACAGCTTGAAAAGAGCTGATAATTAAATAAAGGCTGCCATTACCAAAGACTGGAAAACAGTGTGTTTTCAAGGAAAAATGGCATTTGTCCATATAGCTCAGCTGGATAGAGCACTCGCCTTCTAAGAGGTAGATGGTTCGTTTCCAACACTAAGGGTTCAGTTCTAAAATATTAGCACAGCGCAATATCTGAAAAACGCTGTAAATACAAGGGTTGTAATGGTTAAATATAACCGTTATAATATATAAAGTGTCTCTGTAGCTCAGTGGATAGAGCGATGCCCTCCTAAGGCATGTCAGCGGAGGTTCGACTCCTCTCAGGGACGCTAGAAACGCTATAAACATTGGGTTTATGGCGTTTTCTTTTTTTGAAAATGCCCTCCATATTGAACTAAAATCGTGCTAAGAGGGGATGAACCATTTTCCCCAATCGTGCTAATAAAATTGACATCGTGCTAATTAGAAAAAAAGATAGATTTTGTGCTAATACTATTGTGCTAAGAGCTGGGCGAGTGTAGATGCCAGTTCTGGTGAGTTTTGTAGTTTCAGTTTATAAGTTGTGCTGGAGTGTCTGAGTGAATGAAATACTACATTTGGAAGTTTTGCCCTGGTTCTCAATTCCTCGAATGATTTCAGAAATACTCTTCCTTCACATGGGCGTCCATTTGCAAGGGCTATAACGAGATTAAAATCTTTGTATTCTTCTCCAAGAAATTCTTTTAGCTCATCCTGTCCAGTTTTCCAATCTTTAAAAATATAAGCCAATGTTTTGGAATCCATACACGTCGGATATGCTGTCTGTCTTTGGCTTTTTTAATACAACGCGTGTTGAAGTGTTTGGCATAAGTGGAGGAAAGATATAATAAACGTCTTTCTGATCCAACTGTTCGAGTGCTCGTTTAGAAGCTCTTGTTTGCCAGATTGATTACTGCTTCTTCCGCTAAGTGTTGTTCCCTCAAAAGCAGCCACCCTAATTGTGTGCACACACTGATCGGACAACAAAAGTCCAAGATTTGTATAAACTCCATCATGGGTCATGATTCCTAATGTTTTCATCTGGGCTTCCCCAAATAATACATTTCTATTGGAAAATTCTTTCTTGGCTGCCTCAAAAGTTAAATTCTGTTCCAGTGACCGCATTTCCTCAAAATGGTCGCCGTCTGTTTCCTTGATCATACAGCGGATTGCAGTATTGGTAGCCGGTACAGACGAGTATCCCTGACGAACAAACACACCTTCCGGACGCAATCCTTTTTTGCAACATAATAAGGCCGTTCTGTTCCTTGCTGAATATCAACAGCAACAATCAGTTTCCCATCTTCATTCAATGTTTCATAATGCAGGAACATTGTAAGATTCGGTTTGATGGCATCCCGGACCATGTTGCTGATCTGCAAGGCAGTTCCATCCAGATCCTCTACGCCAATTAGGGTTCCATCATCCTGAACCCCGATATACAGTTTTCCGCCTTCACAATTTGCAAATGCAATTATTTCCTTCTTTATATCATCCACTACAATCGACTTCAATTCCACAGTTTCGCTTTCCTGAAAAATCATCTCATCGCCTCCTGTAAATATTCTACTCATATTCTAACCATTCTCGTTAACTGCTGGTTAGAATGATGGTTAGAAAGAAATAATTTTGCAACAAATTTTATATATTTTCCGTTGCATTTTAAGCACTAGGCAGGTGGATTCAGTCGTGCATCAGGCACACGCTGGGTTCGTCCTCCCTGGGAACCAGACGGTAAGTACATTCCCCATAGACCGTGCGTTTGTCCTCGATCTTCATGCCATAGGTTTTAAAAAGGCGGTATTCCAAATGGCGGATTTTTATGAAATTGATTTACGAGAGTTATTAGACGGAGAAAGGAAAAGCGAGAAAATGAATGAAGAATTAAAAGAAACTGTATTAAAAATCGCAGAATATATCAATAGCGAAAAAATCAGAATAATAGCTGTACTAATAGCATATAACATATAGTTCCTCCGGCAATAGATAACAGCATTTGCCGTTTCCAGCAATGAAGTGCGATGACAAAGATGATCCCAAGAAGTTCCGGTAAACCGTGGCTGCCGGTGAACAGATTTACATTTTTCAGACAGTAAATGATCAGAAGACCGAATACAGCCGCCGGGAGAACTTTTCCAAGATATTGAATATATTTTGGTGTTGGTTTTTCTGACGGAAACAGAATAAAGGGCAGGAATCTTGTCAGCATGGTTCCGATTATTACCATAAGGATTGTAATTAGTTGCTGGGATAAACTCATATTGTCTTACCGTCTCTCTCCATTGTTTTTCTTAATAGTGTAAGCACGCCGAGAATTGCAAGCATTGCAGGAATGATAAAATGATCAGCTCCGAAAGTAATCAGGCAGAGTAGTGAAATTCCAAGTCCTGATAGAGCGCTGGCGTGACTTTTGTCTTTAAACCATTGTTCCAGAAAAATGACTACGAACATGGCGGTCATTACGAAGTCAAGTCCCTCTGTATTAAAATGAATAAGAGAACCAAAGATGCCGCCCAGTGTTGCGCCGAAAACCCAGTAAAGGTGATTTAATAAAGTGACAAAAAACATAAACCATCCTTTATCTACATTTTTGGGAATGTTTGCAGTGTAATTGATGGAAAAGCTTTCGTCACACATTCCAAAAATAAGATAAAATTTTTTCCAGCCAGTTCCTTTATATTTATCCAGCATGGAAATACCGTAAAACAGATGTCTTGCATTAATCATCAGTGTCATAGCAAGGGACTGAATCGGGTTGAATGCGCCGAGCAGCATATTTACCGTTACAAATTCCATAGAACCGGCGAAGATCGTCAGGCTCATCAGCATTGGATACCAAAAACTGAAACCGGAAACGTTCATATAGATGCCATAGGTAAGTCCGAGAAACCAAAATCCGGCAAAAATCGGAATCGTATGCGGAAAAGCGGTTTTTAATGCCTGAAAATATTTCGGATTCTTTTTTATCTTCTGCAAAATGATCCCCTCCTCGCCTTGTGGCCGAATTCTTCCCAAAACATTTCGTTTACAGATTATGCGCAGGACTATCTTTTATCCCACTATTAAAACAGTTAAATTTGATACTGTCAAGTTTCAGTTTTACCTCTTTAACTGCAAGGAGTTATCGTTTTTAATCCTGTATGTGACGAAGTAACAGCGGTATTTCTTGAAAAAATAAAAAAACAAGTTAGCACTATTAAATTCATATAAAGGGGCAAAGGAAAAACAGGTGGGGTTTTTATACCCCACCTGTTAGTTTAGGATATAGTTATCAAAGTCATTAAATGAAAAAGTAAATGTCATCTCTACCCCTATTTTTCATCCCAAAAGGGTTACACTGACTTTTGCAATAACCTATAATTCAAGTAAGTCGATTACTATCTGTAGTCAGGAGCAGATATGAAAGAATTGGATTATATACCAAACAATAGTCAGTTGACATTAACAGATAGGGTTGCAATTGAGGTGGGACTTGCCAGAAAGGAGTCATTTGCCAAGATAGCGAAACAATTGAGGAAGCATCCTCGCACGATAGCTCGTGAGGTAAAAGAGAATCGTACGCATTTACCAGCTGAATATGCTTTTGGAAATGATTGTAAAAACTATGCAAGTTGTCGTAGAACCGGCTTGTGTGGTGCTGATCCAGAGGCATGTGATTATCCATGTAAAAAGTGTAGGGGCGAGAGCTGCCATGTACTCTGTGATAATTATGAATCATCCGAGTGCCAGCTTCCTAACAATCCACCTTACGTGTGTAACACCTGCTACAGGAGAACGATGTGTAAAAAGAACCGCTATTATTACAATGCTAAATACGCAGATGCAGCGGTAACAAGAAGACGATCATTAAGCAGAAGTGGAGTGAGACTATCAAAGGAACAATTAAAGGAAGTTGGGGATATCATTAGACCGCTTATTAGAAAGGGACAGCCACTAACGCATATATATGCTGAGCATGAAAATGAGCTACGGGTTGGTCTTAGAACGCTTTACAACTACATTGATCAAGGCAAGATACGAGGAGTGAAGAATATCGATTTAAGACGCAAGGTTGGCTATAAGGCTAGGCGCAAGAGAAAAGGTAATGTTGATGTAGTCACAACAGCCTGTCGAGAAGGTCGTACATACGCTGATTTCGAAAAATCATTGGAGCTTCAGTTTTGTGATTGGGAAGTGGTCGAAATGGATACGGTTATTGGCAAGAAGGGAGCAGGAAAGCGTCTTCTCACCATGATATTTAGAAAAAATAGTGTGATGCTTTTATTCTTACTTCCTGACGGTAAGGCTGATTCAGTGGTTAGAGTCCTAGACTATCTTGAAGCAGGCTTGGGATATGAGCGATTTAGGAGATTGTTTCCAGTTATTCTAACTGACAATGGATCTGAATTTAAAAAAGTAGATGAGATAGAGCTTAATGATGACATGATTTATAGAACCAATATCTTTTATTGTGATCCGATGGCGTCATGGCAAAAGCCACATATTGAAAAAAATCACGAGTATATTCGCTACGTATTACCGAAGGGAAAAATAATGGATGGATACACCCAGGAGGATATGACTCTGTTAATGAATCATATCAATAGTACGAAGCGAAAAGGGTTGAAGTGGAAGTCACCAATGGAACTTGTGGAACAAGATGATGAGGATATGCAGGCATATTTGAATTATTAAAAATGCACCTCATCCCGGCAGATGAAGTGCATTTAACTCCAGAGTTATTAAACAACTAATAAAATTTGATTGGAGCAGAAGTAATTGACTTGTCAATAGATGTCAAAACAGACTGGTTACATTTACTTTTTCAACGAAGAATGTAAGCGGTCTGTTTTGCATACACAAAATTCAATTACTTTCGTCTAGATTGGCTTAATTATAACATGTTTTGCAAAACTGGATACCTCTAAAACATCAAAAAAGGGGGCAAAAACGAATTTACGATGATGAGGCTGAGGAAAGGCTAACATGCAGTCTTTCATTCAACCTAGTTATCAAAGAAAAGACAAGATGTGAACTTGATAGGAAGGGAAAGGAAAAATTATGGATAAAGTATTTATTACGCTGACAGGAACAAAACATTATTTTGGAAATGATTTTTTAGAAAAGGGAATGAAAGTTAAGTTGGAAAAAGAACCGGACAATGAGTATGATAAAGAGGCGATTAAAATTACTTATGAGGGGCTTGGAAAGATTGGATATGCAGCGAATAGCTTTTATACAGTTATCGGTGATTCGATAAGCGCAGGACGTTTATATGATAAGATTGGAGATACCGCATATGCAAAAGTTGTGCTTGTCACGCAGGCAGGAACGATTTGCAAAGTTTGTAAAAAAAGTTTAAAGAAACCTGTGCTGATAAGTGAAGAACAAGAGAGGTATTATGGGTAAAAAAGAGGGATATGGAAGAAAAGGCGTATCTGGAGAGATCAAACATTATGATGCGAAAGAACATAAAACAGGACAGAGAAATCACGATATTTTTGGAGGTTGGGATTACTATGATGATTAAGGAATGAGTTGTGATTGAGTCGAGATGGAAGGAGAAATATGTTTTACCTGGTGATTGATCATTTTATTGAGACTTTAACAGGGATTAAAAACAGTCAGGTGAAGAAAGCTCCAAAGCTGCAGGAAGCTTATAAATGAGGGTAAAAGTTTGCTTTTTGCTGTATTACTGGATTGAAAGGAAAAGATGTACTATATATTTCTCACCTATGTTATATTATTTATAGTATCATTATACGAAGGGAGAAGGAAGAGTGCCAAAAGGAAGCAATCAGAAGTTTAAATTGTATCATCTCGCTCAGATTATGCAGGAACAGACGGATGATGACCATTACATTACGATGCCGGAGATTATGGCGGAGCTGGCGGAATATGGTGTAACAGCGGATCGAAAAAGTATATATGCAGATTTGCGCGATCTTAGTATCTTGGGCGTGGATGTAGAAGGAGAACCGATAGGAAACCGTTATCATTATCATGTAGTGAATCGTCAATTTGAACTTCCGGAGTTAAAACTTTTGGTGGATGCGATTCAATCTTCAAAGTTTATTACCGAGAAGAAATCAAATGCGCTGATTAAAAAACTGGAAAAGCTCGTTAGTAAATATGATGCACAGAAACTGCAGCGGCAGGTGTATGTATCAGGAAGAATTAAAACGATGAATGAAAGTATCTATTATACAGTAGATGCAATTCATAATGCCATTTCCGAGGATAAAAAAATAAAGTTCAGGTATTATCAGTGGAATACAAAAAAAGAAATGGAACTTAGACATAATGGAGCCTGGTATCATATTAGTCCATGGGGGTTGTCATGGAATGATGAAAATTATTATTTATTAGGATATGATTCAGAATCTGAAAAGATAAAACATTACCGGGTAGACAAAATGCTTCATATCAAATTATCCGAGGAAAGAAGAGAAGGAAAAGAGTGTTTTAAAAATTTAGATATGGCGGCATATGCGAAGAAGAGTTTTAGAATGTTCGGTGGGAAAGAAACGTCAGTAAAAATGCTGGTTCACAATCATCTTGCCGGAGTAATAATTGATCGTTTCGGAAAAGATGTGATGATGATACCGGCGGATAAAGAGCATTTTACTGTAAATGTGAATGTCTATGTCAGCAGACAGTTTTTTGGATGGGTGTTTTCACTCGGTTCAGATATCAAGATCGTAGGTCCTGATGAAGTGGTGGACCAGATGAAAACGGAAGCGGAGAGATTGATGGAGCAGTATGCGGGAGTATCAAGGCGGGGAGAATGACCGGTATAAGATATCGATATAGTATAGTTGTAGAAGGTGAGGATAATAAAGTGAAAGATGAATGCCTGATATGTAAAGCGCCGTTAGAGTATTTGGAAGAAGATGTACAGATGGAGTGCGCAGTCTGTCATAAGAAAGAAAACAGCAAGACACGTTGTGTAAATGGACATTATGTGTGCAGTGAATGTCATACAAAGGGAATGGACAGTATTATAGGAGTATGTCTGAATGAACAGAGTAAAAATCCGATTGAAATTATCAATAAAATGATGTCGATGCCATTTTGTCATATGCATGGACCAGAACACCATGTGATGGTCGGAGCTTCTTTATTGACGGCATATTATAATGCAGGCGGTGATGTTGATCTGGAACAGTCGTTGCTGGAAATGTATCGGAGAGGGAAAGAAGTTCCCGGAGGAGCCTGTGGTTTTTGGGGAGCCTGCGGAGCTGCTGTCAGCACAGGGATGTATATGTCCATTATTACAAAAGCGACGCCACTGGCAGCGGAGGCATGGGGATTATCTAATCTTATGACATCAAAAGCCCTTGGCGCAGTAGGGAGCGCAGGCGGTCCGAGATGTTGTAAACGGGATTCTTATTTATCTATTATTGAAGCGGTGAAATTTACGGAGGAAAAGCTTGGCATAAAGATGGAAGCAGCGGATGTGATATGTACTCGTTCAGAGCAAAATAATCAATGCCTTCATGGGGCGTGTCCGTTTAATGAGGTAAACGCACATGGTAAATGAATTGAATAAAAAGAAGAAAACCGCTGGATTGGGCAAACCGAATAAATTAAAAGTAGCTTTTATCTGTGTGCATAATTCATGCAGAAGTCAGATTGCAGAAGCGCTTGGAAAACATTTTGCTTCAGATGTATTTGAAAGTTATTCGGCTGGGACAGAAACAAAACCGCAGATCAATCAAGATGCGGTTCGTATCGTGAAAGAATTGTATAATATTGATATGCAACAAACACAGTATTCTAAAGTGATTGATAAGATTCCTTCACCTGATATTGTGATTTCGATGGGATGTGGAGTTGAGTGTCCGTTTATCGGAAGACCATTTGATGATAACTGGGAACTTGAAGATCCTACGGGAAAAAGTGATGAAGAATTTCGGGAGATTATTGCCGTGATAGAAGAAAACATTAAAAAATTGAAAAATGAGCTGTTCTGTAATCAGTGAAAAATCACCTTGACTAATATTCATATTTTTTTTATAATATTTTATGCGACATATTAAAAATATGAAGAAAAAGGCAGTGACGGAGACAGTAAGATCTGATCGAATGTTGCAGCGAGTCGGGGATGGTGCAAGCCCGATACCGGTAGACAGATGCTGAATATCACTTCTGAGCCGCGGCTTCTGAAATAGAAGAAAGGAAGTAAGAGCCGACGTAAGTCCGACGTTACAGGACACCATATGCGGATCAAAGTTTATATGACAGAGAAGCGGAGCAAGGGACAGATCAAAGGAAGTGTTTTGGATTATTGCTTTTGCCGAATGATAATAAAGGATGATTCAAGTATGTTGTAACAGGTGGTTAAAAACGGAGAATAAGCTTTCGTCCTATTACAGGGCGAAAGCTTTTTATATTATTCAGAAAGACTTTTGCAGTTGAGAAGTAATATAAAAACTCCGAGGGTCGCACGATGGTATATTTGAAAAAGCAAATGTTTGCCGGATGTGCAGAATTTCGCTGCAGCGGAATTCTTGGATCTTAACATATAAGAATATAAGAAAGGAAAGAAATCATGTACAAAAAAGTTTCTACAGACATGAATTTTGTCGATCGTGAAAAACAAGTTGAAAAGTTTTGGGACGATAATCACATTTTTGAGAAAAGTATGGAAGAACGGGAAGGATGCCCGGATTATATTTTCTATGACGGACCTCCGACAGCGAACGGAAAGCCGCACATCGGTCATGTGCTTACTCGTGTTATTAAGGATATGATTCCACGTTACCGCACAATGAAAGGAAGTATGGTTCCGAGAAAAGCGGGCTGGGATACACATGGCCTTCCGGTAGAATTGGAAGTTGAAAAGATGCTTGGACTTGACGGAAAAGACCAGATCGAAGAATATGGGTTAGAGCCGTTTATTGACAAATGTAAGGAAAGCGTTTGGAAATACAAAGGAATGTGGGAGGATTTTTCAGGAACAGTAGGTTTCTGGGCTGATATGGAGAACCCTTATGTCACATATCATAATTCATTTATCGAGTCGGAATGGTGGGCGCTGAAACAGATCTGGGATAAAGGCCTTCTTTACAAAGGGTTTAAAATCGTGCCGTACTGCCCGCGATGCGGGACGCCTCTTTCAGCACAGGAAGTTGCTCAGGGATACAAGGATGTGAAAGAACGTTCGGCTATCGTTCGATTTAAGGTAAAAGACGAGGATGCATACATCCTTGCATGGACGACAACTCCGTGGACATTGCCTTCGAACCTTGCACTTTGTGTAAATCCGAAAGAAGATTATGCGAAAGTAAAAGCTGCGGATGGAAATGTTTATTATATGGCATGTGCCCTTCTTGACACAGTTCTTGGAAGATTGGCAGAAGAAGGGAAAGCCGCTTATGAAGTGCTTGAGACATATAAAGGAACAGAACTGGAAGGAAAAGAGTATGAGCCGCTTTATCAATGCGCGGCAGACTGTGCACAGAAACAGAATAAAAAAGCATTTTATGTTGTATGTGACGAGTATGTTACATTGACAGACGGTACAGGAGTTGTTCATATTGCTCCGGCATTTGGTGAAGACGATGCAAATGTAGGAAGAAAATATGGACTTCCGTTTGTACAGCTTGTAGATGAAAAAGGAAATATGGCAGAGGAGACGCCGTTTGCAGGATTATTTGTAAAGAAAGCAGATCCAGAAGTTCTTAAAGATCTTGATGAAAGAGGTCTTCTCTATGACGCACCGAAGTTTGAACATAGTTATCCTCATTGCTGGCGATGTGATACGCCATTGATTTACTATGCTCGTGAATCATGGTTTATTAAGATGACAGCGGTAAAAGATGATTTGATTGCAAATAATAATACAATCAACTGGATTCCGGAAAGCATTGGAAAAGGACGTTTCGGTGACTGGCTTGAAAACGTGCAGGATTGGGGTATCAGCCGTAACCGTTACTGGGGAACGCCTCTTAATATCTGGGAATGTGAATGCGGACATATGCATTCGATCGGAAGTATTGAGGAGTTAAAAGAAATGTCCGGTAATTGCCCGGATGATATCGAACTTCACCGTCCGTATATTGATGCGGTGACGATCAAATGTCCGAAGTGCGGGAAAGAGATGCATCGTGTTCCTGAAGTGATCGATTGCTGGTTTGACAGCGGATCAATGCCGTTTGCACAGCATCACTATCCATTTGAAAATAAAGAATTATTCGAGAGACAGTTCCCGGCTGATTTTATTTCGGAGGCGGTAGACCAGACACGAGGATGGTTCTATTCCTTGCTTGCAATCTCTACGCTTCTGTTTAACAAAGCGCCGTATAAGAACGTAATCGTGCTTGGCCATGTTCAGGATGAGAATGGACAGAAGATGAGTAAATCAAAAGGAAATGCAGTTGATCCGTTCGATGCTCTTGAGAAATACGGGGCAGATGCGATCCGCTGGTATTTCTATGTAAACAGCGCACCATGGCTTCCGAATCGTTTCCACGGAAAAGCCGTAGTGGAAGGACAGAGAAAATTTATGGGAACACTTTGGAACACCTATGCATTCTTTGTTCTGTATGCGAATATCGATCAGTTCGATGCAACGAAATATGAATTAGAATATGATAAATTATCTGTTATGGATAAATGGCTTTTATCAAAAATGAATACAATGGTAAAAACAGTAGATACAAACCTCGGAAACTATCGGATTCCAGAGGCTGCCCGCGCTCTTCAGGAATTTGTAGACGATATGAGTAACTGGTATGTAAGAAGAAGCCGTGAACGTTTTTGGGCAAAGGGAATGGAGCAGGATAAGATCAACGCATACATGACATTGTATACAGCGCTTGTTACCGTATCAAAAGCAGCGGCTCCGATGATTCCGTTTATGACAGAGGAAATCTACCAGAACCTTGTAAGAAGTATTGATCAAACAGCGCCGGAAAGCATTCATTTGTGCATGTTCCCGGAAGTGAATGAGGATCAGATCGACACAGAGCTTGAGCAGAACATGGAGCATGTCCTGAAACTTGTCGTTATGGGACGCGCCTGCAGAAATACGTCGAATATTAAGAATCGTCAGCCGATCGGTCAGATGTTTGTAAAAGCCGGATTCAATCTTCCTGAGTTTTATCAGGACATTGTGACGGATGAGCTGAATGTAAAGAATGTTAAATTTACAGACGATGTAAGAGACTTTACTTCGTATAGTTTTAAACCGCAGCTGAAGACTGTCGGTCCGAAATATGGTAAACTGTTAGGTGGAATCAAAGCGGCTCTTGACAGCGTAGACGGAAATGCTGCGATGGATGAACTCAATGAGTCGGGAGCGCTTAAGCTTGATGTAAACGGACAGGAGATTACACTTTTCAAAGAAGATTTGCTGATCGATACTGCACAGATCGAAGGCTATGTATCTGAAAATGACAACGGAATCACAGTTGTTCTTGATACGAATCTGACGCCGGAACTTCTTGAAGAAGGCTTTGTAAGAGAGATTATCAGCAAAGTGCAGACGATGAGAAAAGAGGCAGACTTTGAAGTTATGGACCGCATTAAAGTCACATATAACGGAAGTGAGAAGGCAGAAGCAGTCTTTGAAAAATACAGTTCACAGATCAGCGGGGAAGTGCTTGCGGATGCAGTTGTAAAGGCAGAGCCGGCAGGTTATGTGAAAGAGTGGAAGATCAACGGAGAAAGTGTTATAATGGGCGTTGAAAAACAGACGTTTTAAGCGTGTGTAACTGCCGCGGCGCATCCGGGGGACGAATAGATCGGGATGTGCCGAGGTGTGTCAAAAGGAAGGGAATAGAGCTATGCATAATAAAGGATTTGAGAAAGAAACATTTAAGGAAACCGTAAAAGAGAATATTAAGACACTGTATAGAAAGACGATTGACGAGGCAACTCCTCAGCAGATCTTTCAGGCAGTATCTTATGCTGTAAAAGATGTAGTTATGGACGATTGGATCGCGACCCAGAAAGCGTATGACGAGGCTGATGCTAAGACAGTATATTATATGTCGATGGAATTTTTAATGGGGCGTGCGCTCGGCAATAACCTGATCAATCTGACGGCGTACAAAGAAGTAAAAGAAGCATTGGAAGAGATGAATATCGATCTGAATGCTATTGAGGATGAAGAGCCGGATGCAGCGCTTGGAAACGGAGGACTTGGACGTTTGGCTGCCTGCTTCTTAGATTCTCTTGCAACGTTAAACTATCCGGCATATGGATGTGGAATCCGTTATCGTTACGGAATGTTTAAGCAGAAGATTAAAGACGGATATCAGGTGGAAGTGCCGGATAACTGGTTGAAAGAGGGAAATCCGTTCGAGATCAGAAGAGAAGAGTATGCAAAAGAAGTCCGCTTTGGTGGAAATATTCGTTTTGAGAAAGATCCGGAAACAGGAAAAGCAAAATTCGTACAGGAAAATTATGAATCTGTTCTTGCAATCCCGTATGATATGCCGATCGTAGGATACGGAAACCATGTTGTGAATACACTTCGTGTGTGGGATGCCAAAGCAATTACAGACTTTAAGCTGGATGAATTCGACAGAGGAAATTATCATAAAGCGGTAGAGCAGGAGAACCTTGCAAAACTGATCGTTGATGTGCTCTATCCGAATGACAATCATTATTCGGGAAAAGAACTTCGTCTGAAACAGCAGTATTTCTTTATTTCGGCAAGTTTGCAGGCGTTGATCGCGAAATATAAGAAAAAACATTCTGATATCCGCAAACTGCATGAAAAAGTAATCATTCAGATGAACGATACACATCCGACAGTTGCTGTTCCGGAATTGATGAGACTTCTTATCGACCAGGAAGGATTAAGCTGGGAAGAGGCATGGGATGTAACAAGCAAAACATGTGCTTATACAAATCATACAATTATGGCAGAGGCTCTTGAGAAATGGCCAATCGACCTGTTTTCAAGACTGCTTCCGCGTATTTACCAGATCGTACAGGAGATCGACAGAAGATTCCTGATCAAAGTAAATGAGATGTATCCGGGAAATGAGCATAAAGTAAAGAAAATGGCGATCTTAAGAGACGGTCAGGTACGCATGGCGAACATGGCGATTATTGCAGGATTTTCTGTAAATGGTGTTGCAAAACTTCATACAGATATTTTGAAAACACAGCAGCTGCGTGATTTTTATGAGATGATGCCGGAGAAATTCAACAATAAAACAAACGGTATCACACAGAGAAGATTTCTTGCACACGGAAATCCGTTGCTTGCAGACTGGATTACAGATAAGATCGGAAACGGATGGATCACAGATCTGTCTCAGATCGGAAAACTCAGACCGTATGTAGACGATGAGAACGCCAGACGTGAATTTATGCAGATTAAATACGAGAACAAAGTACGTCTTGCCAAATATATTAAAGAGC
Source organism: uncultured Lachnospiraceae bacterium (assembly GCA_905209865.1). Taxonomy (GTDB): domain Bacteria; phylum Bacillota; class Clostridia; order Lachnospirales; family Lachnospiraceae; genus Mediterraneibacter. The sequence continues at coordinate 18,065 of CAJLUP010000002.1, read as the reverse complement.
ACAATGGAATTGAAGTTGATCCTCGTTCGATCTTCGATGTTCAGGTAAAACGTCTCCATGAGTATAAACGTCAGCTTCTCAATATTCTGCATATTATGTATCTCTATAATCAGATTAAAGAACATCCGGAGATGTCATTCTACCCGAGAACATTTATTTTCGGAGCGAAAGCGGCTGCCGGATACTTGAGAGCGAAAGAGACGATCAAACTGATCAACTCCGTAGCAGATGTTGTAAATAATGACCGAAGCATCAATGGAAAATTGAAAGTCGTATTTATTGAAGATTACCGTGTGTCAAATGCAGAGATTATTTTTGCGGCCGCAGATGTGAGCGAGCAGATCTCTACAGCTTCAAAAGAGGCGTCAGGAACAGGAAACATGAAATTTATGTTGAATGGCGCGCCGACTCTTGGAACTATGGACGGAGCAAATGTGGAAATCGTGCAGGAAGTAGGAGCAGAGAATGCCTTTATCTTCGGTTTGAGTTCAGAAGAAGTTATTAATTATGAGAATAACGGCGGATATAATCCGACAGATATCTACTTTAACGATTGGGAATTAAAACGTGTGATCGATCAGTTGATGGACGGCACATATGCAAACGGCGATCATGAGATGTATAAGAACCTGTATAATTCTCTGCTGAATACGCAGTGTACAGATAAGGCAGATACTTACTTTATTCTGAAAGATTTCCGTTCTTATGCAGAGGCACAGAAACGTGTGGAGGAAGCTTACAGAGATCAGCAGAGATGGTCAAGAATGGCGATGATGAATACGATATGCAGCGGAAAATTTTCATCTGACAGAACAATCGAAGAATATGTAAAAGATATTTGGAAATTGGAGAAAGTAAAAGTTGAGCCGATTGAAGAGTAAAAAGAGTTGCCCGACCGATCCGGAAAGGGATAAGGAGGTGTAGGGATGAATAATATGTATGACTATGCATATGAATACGAGTATCAGTATCATCCGTCGGAAGCAGGCGAGATGTTTGTAGTAGTGTTTGCTTCACTTTGGCTTGTGATTATGGTAACGCTTCTTGTATTTGTACTTGGAAGTTATCTTCTGCATTCATTTGGTCTGTATACAATCGCAAAGCGAATGGGAAAAGCAGATGCATGGATGGCATTTGTACCTTTTGCGAGAACGTATTATCATGGAAATATGGCAGGTCCGATCAGACTGAAAAATACAGAAATTAAAAATCCAGGTTTGTGGAAACTTCTTCTTCCGATGGTTTATGGAGGTGCGATCGGTATCTATACGATGGTGATGGTGTTTGGCGCCGGAGTGACGTTGGCAGGAAGTGCCATAAATAGAAATGTGGCAGGAGCAGGGATGAGTGTGCTTGCGTTTTTCTTTATATATTTTATTGTGATCATTGTATCAGTTCTATTTGGCGCTGTTCAGATCGCGCTGAATATACTGGTCGATAAACAGATTTACGAGAATTTCTCGGAAGGAAATATGCCGATTGTTCATGCTGTATTATCATCGCTGGTACCGATATACGAGGCAATATGCCTGTTTGTTATGAGAAAGAGACCGTTTGTCCGGTAAAAAAGTTATAAAAAAAACAGCGCTTCATATGATAGAAATATGGAGGGCTGTTTTTTTGATGAGAAAATATGTGATAGAACAAAAATTCAAATCTGCGGCAGCGTTTCTTATTATTTTGATTCTGCTTCCGTATATTGTCGCTGTGTTTGTAAATGGAGTAGATCTGGAAAACACAAAGAAGGAAAATTTTTATGTCAGAGTAAAAGTGCCGAACGAAGAAGAGGCGGACGAAATTGCGGAAGTAGAGTGGACAGAATATCTTACCGGAGTGCTGGCAAAGGATGTTCCGGCAGATACTGAACAGGAAGCGTTAAAGGCGCAGGCAGTTCTTGTGCGGACGCAGGTATGTCGAGGACTGAACGGGAAGACACAGGAAAATGGATTAAACGAATCGGATGTCGTTCTTGACATCGACTATTTATCAAGGAAAGAAATGCAGGAACAATGGCCGATTGAACAATATAAAAAACAGTATAAAAAGTACAGAGAAGCGGTGGAAGAGACAGAAAATGAAGTGTTGCTTTATAATGGATCATATGCATGGACTCCTTTTCACAGGTCAAACGGAGGAATGTCAAGAAGCGCAAAAGAAGTGATGGGAAGTTCGGATTATCCCTATCTTGTGGAAAAAGAATGTCCGGCGGATAAAGAAGCGAAAGATGAGATTGGTGTGTTTATATTTTCTTATGCCGAAATACAGAAAAAGTGCCGTAATTTTTTGGCGGCAGAAACAGATGGAGAAAAGGCGGCAGCAGGATATACATTTGAAGATTTTGAAATCTTAGAATATGACTCGGCGGGATATGTAGGAAAACTTCGAATGGGGGAAACAATTTGTACCGGAGATCAATTTCGAGATGCGATGTCCCTTCCTTCAAGTTCTTTTTCACTTGCAAAGTCCGGTGAGAAAATAAAGATCACAACGACAGGAAATGGGCATGGCATGGGATTGAGCTGCTGGACTGCAAATGAAATGGCGCGAGAGGGGAAAACATATCAGGAGATTTTGAAATTTTTTTATGAAGGAACAGAACTTGCCGAAGATACACATTTCGTTGCAAAAAAGAAATAAAGTAGTTATAATCAGTTGTGAAATAAGAAAATCTTTTTTTGAAAGGACGGAATAAAGTTATCATTTTCAGGCAAAAATATAGCCAGAGGTGATGATAATGAATAAAAATGAAAAAACGTCCTTTTTAAAAGGAAAAGGCGCTGCCGTTGGCGTTGTGGTCTGCTTTACAGCAGTTTTGGCGATCGTAGGGACATATACGGTCGGAAACTACAAAAAAGATATGCGTGAGCAGATGGCAAAAGCAGAGAAACAGGCGGAAGAATTTGCAGAAGATAAAACAGAAGAAACAACGACAGATGAGATCTTTTTGCCGGAATCGGACAGTATGGACGGAAATGCACAGGAAGAGCAGGAAGATGTACCGGGAGCAGAGGGAACGGAAACTGGAGTACAGGAGACCGGAAGCGGAGCATCGAGTCTTTGGTTTTCAGAGGAAAGTGTTCTTGCGTGGCCTGCAAGCGGCGCTGTGATCAACGGATACAGTATGGATCAGACCGTATTTTTTCAGACGCTGGAACAGTATAAGTATAATCCGGCGATGATCATTGCAGGAGAGATCGGTGAGACGATCAATGCATCTGCAGCAGGAACAGTATCGGCGATCGAAGAATCGGCAGAGACGGGACTTACGGTTACATTGGATATGGGAAATGGATATTCGGCTGTATATGGGCAGTTAAAAGACGTACAAGTTCAAGCCGGAGATTACATTGCGGCAGGAGAGCCGATCGGAAGTTTGAATGAACCGACGAAATATTACAGTGTTGAAGGAACAAACTTGTATTTTCAGGTGTTAAAAGATGGAGAACCGGTCGATCCGATGAATTTTATGGAATAGCAAAAGAAGTGAATGGAAAGAAATGAATTATATCTATATAGTAAAGTGCAGTGACGGCTCTCTTTATACGGGCTGGACAAATAATCTTGAAAAAAGGATTGAAGATCACAATGCAGGACGGGGCGCAAAATATACAAAAGCGCGCCGTCCGGTTATACTTGTTTATAAGGAGGAATTTTCTACAAAACAAGAAGCGATGCGGCGTGAATGGGAGATTAAGCAAATGAGCAGAAAAGAAAAACTGAGCATGATCAACAACTCAATGAGTTAGGTCGTGCTCAGTTTCTCTTTTGGAAAAAGTTTCTATGAAAAAAGAATGTTTATGTAAGGTTTACAAGCCGTTTATTTTAAATGTGTCATTGGAAGCATTGCAGCGCCGATAATTCCAGGCTCATCAAGAAGCGCTTCTTTGAACACAACCGGCTGCATGCCGACATGGATCATGGAACGATAATAGGATTCCATTTTTTCAAAGAATACGTCTTTTCCTTTCATAACTCCGCCACCAACAACAAATACATGCGGGTCAATAATATGTCCGATTGCAGAGAACATCATTGCAAGATCATAAGCCATATCGTCTACGATCTTAAGAGCCTGTTCGTCTCCTGAGCGGGCAAGGTCAAATACATCACCTGCGTGGTTGACTTTGTCGCCGAAGATTGCTTTTCCTTTTCTGGTAACGGCTGTTCCGCTGGCTTCATTTTCAACTGCTCCTACGTTCAGAATATTGTATTTTTCACGATTTCTGTCGATGCAGATATTTCCGATCTCGCCTGCATGACCGTTCTGACCACTGATTACTTTCTGATCAATGACAAGAGCGCCGCCGACTCCGGTTGAGATCGTTACATAGTAAACGATCGGATATCCTTTTCCTGCGCCCTGTACGGCTTCACCGAGAGCGGCAACTTTAACATCGTTATCCATGAATGTCGGTTTATGGAAATGATTCTCGATATATTCTGCAATCGGGAAACCGATCAGCTTCGGAAGGTTTGTAGAAACGATGATCTTACCGTTGATCGTGTCGATCGGTCCGGGGATTCCCATACCGATACCTTCACATTCTTCATAACCGTCCAGACTTTCGATCAGGGAGATCATTGTTTCCATAACAGCTTCTGCACCGCGTTCAGGGTGACTCTCTGATTTTTTCATACATTTGATTGTTCCGTCTTCGGAAACGATCGCTGCGCGGATATTTGTTCCGCCTAAGTCAACACCAATAAAATTTCTCATGATAGCACCTCGTTTTTTGTCCTTTTCTTTCTATTATACTAGATACAGAAAAAGTTACAAGAAAAGATTGCACATAAAACAAAAAGATTGCACATAAAACAAAAAGATTGCACATAAAACAAAAAAAGACGTCGGCAAAAATGCCAACGCCTTTTAAGATTTACATATCTTTTAAATCTTTTAAATCTTGGATTAACCGAAGTATCTCTTAAGAAGTCCTTCGAATGCTTTTCCGTGACGAGCTTCGTCTCTTGCCATCTCATGAACTGTGTCGTGGATTGCATCAAGGTTAGCAGCTTTTGCACGTTTTGCAAGGTCGAATTTACCTGCTGTAGCGCCGTTCTCTGCATCAATACGCATCTCAAGGTTCTTCTTTGTGCTGTCTGTAACAACTTCACCGAGAAGTTCAGCGAATTTAGAAGCATGCTCAGCCTCTTCCCAAGCTGCTTTCTCCCAGTACAGACCGATTTCCGGATATCCTTCTCTGTGTGCAACTCTTGCCATTGCAAGGTACATACCAACTTCTGTACACTCACCCTCGAAGTTTGCTCTCAGGTCTGCAAGGATATCTTCACTAACGCCCTGTGCAACACCTACAACGTGCTCAGCAGCCCATTCTCTGTCGCCTGTCTGCTCTTTGAATTTATCTGCGCCTGCATGGCAAACCGGACATTCTGCCGGAGCTGCTTCTCCCTCGAAAACATAACCACATACTGTACATACGAATTTTTTCATAATTTTAATCTCCTTTTCTTAAAAAATGTGTTGTTTATTTGTTATGACTTTTTAATGCAGTCACCGCATTTACCAAAAAACAAGGTGGAACTGGAAGTGATCATACCGTCAAAATTCTTGCCTGCGAGGTGATTGACCTCTTCAATGCTTTTCATGTCCAGATCCAAATCCAGTAACCGTCCGCACTCTTCACAAAGAAAGTGATTATGCGGTTCGATCCGTCCATCAAATCGATCTCCCCCATCCGGGGTCGATATCTTTACGGCTTCTCCGATATCAGTCAGCAGATTCAAATTTCTGTAGACTGTGCCAAGACTGATGTTTGGAAATTCTTTCTTCACATGCATATAAACAGTATCGGCAGTCGGATGTTCTTTTGTCGTCATAAGGTAATGCTTGATGGATTCTCGTTGCCTACTATATTTTAAAGCTGCCAATGGGAATCCCCCTTTCATAACTAACTGAGAACCGTCATTCAATAAATAATAATAACGATTACTGTAATTAGAATATAATACAAAAAAATTGATTTGTCAATAATTATTTTGAAAAAAATATAAAAAGTAAAACAGCGTCTGAGGTGGTATGAGGGCATACATTTTTTCTTGTATATAGGAAGAGATAAAAATAGAACAAAAAAGAAAATTTTTTGAAATGCGAATATTTATGATAAAATGTTACAAAATAGTTAATGAAATAAATGGGTGAGAAAAGAAAAAAGAATTATATAGAAGCTTATTGTCGATAGGTGTCAATGAAAAAAACGGAAGAGCAGTTGACAAATAAATAGTGAATTGATATAATGACGATGTAACAAATTTAACAAATGTGTAACATTTAAAGCTTCCTACAAAAGATAAATGCAACAAGGATTTTGACTGAAATATAAAGGAGGTTTTACATGGAAAAACCACACACAAAAGCTGGAGGCATTCTTTTTGCGGCAGCAGGGATGTTTCTGATCCCGGGGAGCGTGCTGGAAGTATCAGCGGCGGAAAAGACAGAGCAGCAGCCGTTTATACAGGCATCGGGGATTGAATCGGTACTGGAGAAATGTTACGAGACAGAAGTAAAAGAAAATATAAATCTCTATCTTGTACCAACAGAAGAGGGTGAGTATTGGAATATGGCGTTTTCTGATACGGAGGAATTCACTTATATCAGAAGCGCCCCGAATAATGACAGCGACTGGGTCGGGAAACTTTATCAAGATTCAGCGGCCCAGGTGCTGGAATATTTGGATGGATGGACAAAGATCCGTTCTGGCTCGGTGGAAGGGTATGTGCCTGAGGATGCGCTTTTTACAGGGAGTGAAGCGCAGGCGCGCGCAGACGGATATAAGAAAGATACTGTGACGGTCTCGGCATATGTGTTGAATGTGCGGGAAGGCAGAGGAACAGATACGGATATCCTGACACAGATAAAAAAAGATGAAGTATATGAAGTGACAGGAGAGGCTATAGACGGTTGGTATCCTGTCAATATAGAAGGGAAAAGCGGCTGGGTCTCAGGAGAGTATGTAATTGAAGAAACCTCTTATTCTTATGGGGAGACAAAAGAGGAAGAAGAACAGCGGCTTCTTGAGGAGAAAGCAAAAAAACAGCAGGCAGATGCCGGATACAGCACAGACGGAAGATATGGGACAAGACCGACAGGGATAGCTGTACAGAGAAGGCAGAATGCAGATTTGTCAGCGCCGGATACAATGGGGCAGGCGGTTGTAGATTATGCCTGTCAGTTTATTGGAAATCCTTATGTGTGGGGAGGAACAAGTTTGACTGACGGAGCGGATTGTTCAGGTTTTGTGCAGTCGGTTTATGCGCAGTTTGGAGTCAGCCTTCCGAGGACGACGTATGATATGGTAAATTCAGGATATGCGGTCAGCTATGAAGAAGCGCTTCCAGGTGACTTGATTTTGTACGATGGTCATGTTGGATTATATATGGGTGACGGAACGATCGTGAATGCGATGAATGAAACGGACGGAATAGGAATATGCAGCGCGACTTATACAGATATCATTGCGGTGCGGCGTGTTCTGTGACAGAATTTTCAGAGATGGGAAATCTGTATTTTGATGAAAAAATACAGGTTTCCCGTTTTCGACATAAAGAGTCAAAAAATAAGCAAAATGCACAAATTTGTATTTATTTGTAAAAAATTGTCGAAAATGAAAAAAGGAAAGTTTTCAACTTATCCACATTGAAAACAACGAAAAAGGTGGAAAAAGTCGGATTTCCCACAAAGTTATCCACATTATCCACACAAAAACATATGTTTTCGGTGGATTACTTTATGTTAAAAAAAGAACGAATGTTTTGGTGAGTTATGATGAAAATGTGAAAATGTCGAAAAAACGCAGATAAATTATTGACTTTTGAGTATTCAAAAAAACAAAAAATAAAAGAATAATATATCTGACAATTTGAGGCGGATACAAAGTACCGTTTGTGAAAAAAATCTGCTCTGCCGTCAGATGGGAAAACTGTTGATAATTTGCGGCACAGGGATTATAATAGCTTCATGAAATCCAAGGAGGAAAATAAAATGGCAGAATTTTCAAAAGATACAAAAATCGGAGAACTTATTAATGAATTTCCGGAAAGCGCACCGATCCTTATGGAGATTGGAATGCACTGTCTCGGATGCCCGGCGTCTCAGATGGAGACATTAGAAGAAGCGGCGATGGTTCATGGAATCGACTGTGGACTTCTTGTAGAAAAGATCAATGCTGCTGCAAAGGCAATGGGAAAGTAAGAACTGTATAAAAAGATCTGCATAAAAAGGCTGTGCCATACGATGATAAGTCGTAAGCACAGCCTCTTTTTTCCCCTATATTGTGTATAAGTGCGAAGAAGGGAAAACTTCGCATAAGATTCGTGATCCGCACAAGAGTTTATAAAGCGGATAATTTACATACTGCATCTGACGATATAAGGATTGTGCAGTGCTCTTCAAGAAATGCAAGTACGGAAGCGTCTGCCTTTTCAGGAGAACCGTATTCAGAAAGCATGTTACAGATCTTGTTGAATTCGCCGGAAGTATGTTCAGACTGCGCAAGGGCGAGAATAAACATCTCGGTGCTTTCATCCTTATATAAAGTATTTGCTCCATGATAAGCGGGAGCAATTAATTTCGCAGCTTCAATCACACCGTCCAGTGAAGAGAATGAAAACAAACGCACTGAAAACGGAACTGCAGGCTCTGATTCTTCGACAGGAGCTGATGTTGCGGCTGCCGCTTCTTTCACCTTATTCAGGAGATTCAGAAATTCATCTGCTCCCTGAAGTTTTTCCAATGTTTCAGAATTCAGTGGATCCGGGGTTCCGGCCGGTGTAAATTTTGAAAAACGGGTATCCAATTCTTCCGGGTCTTCGACCTTAGTTATAATCAGGACGATAGAATCAGCGGATGAAGGGATGGCCTCTATCATCAGCGGAATATTTTCTGCTTCAAATCCGAAATCAAATGCTGCCTGCTGCATCATATCGCGAAACAAAGATTTCGCTTTTTCTGTGCCGTAAGCGAGCTCACTTAGCTTCAGATGGCGCGCTGCCAGATCAGCATGCGTCAATGTACAACGAATCTGATTTTCATTGAGTTTCTCAATCTTCATATAATCACATCCTTTATACTATATAAGATAATATGCATCGCGAATAAAAATAGATACATATCCTCAAAATAAGTATAAACAAAAAAGAAAAGGATGTAAAGACTTATCAACAAATCCCATGTACTTATGAACAAAAAACACATTGAAAATACAAAAAGCGAACAATATAATGGCACTTACAAAAGATGGTATGCTCTGATAAGTAAATAAAATGAAAGGGGGAAGAGATGAAAACGAACTCTTATTTCCGTATCGACTGTCTTTTGGCCTGCCTGTATTCCGAATGTATGTCACAACCCTCCGAACAGATACATAACAGGCGGGAACTTATATTTATCACGGTTACATGGAAAGGAGTATTACAAGAAATGAAAATGGATGAAACGGAATATGCGGAATTATATATGGAGCTGGAAAAATACGAGAAGCGGGGGATTGATATGCTGTTAGACGGATATCAGGCGAGTCCGCTTCAGATCGTGACGGCACATATGGTAAAAGAAGCCGGGACATATATGCGGGACTATACTATGAGCGGGGATGGCAATATAGAGACGCTTAGATTTACGGATATTAACGAACACTTTCGGGATGAAGTTACCCCTTAATACCGGACGAAGAAAAGGTTCTGTAAAAAACATGTCTAAAATCTGTTGAAAGAGGCAAATTATTAATGACGCGTGATAAAAGTGTGGTATAATGTACGCGTATAATTGCTAGTAGGAGGTACGGCATGGACGAAAGAGAAAAACGGGATGCTAGAGGGCGCAGTCAGGCGGCAGACGTCCGAAAAAGACGTCCTGAAGGAAATGTCCAAAAACCGACGAAACGTTCGGGACAAAACGGAGCAGGACCGACGGGCGGAAGCCCGAGACAGAACAGAAGACCTGTAAGGAAAAGCAGCAGGGCGAGAAGGAGAAGAAGGAATGCAATTATCCGGTGGTTCTTGTTTTTCCTGTTGATCATAGTTGCGATTGGCGGATTTGTTATCTGGAAAAGATACGGTTCAACGAATGAGAAAGCCGATTTGAAACAATATTATGGAGTGGAATCAGAGAATGATCCGGCGCTTGTGATCAATAATCAGGTTGTGAAGCAGTCTCAGGATATATCCGAAGAGGCAACACCCGATCCGATAAAGATTTATGAAGGTCAGTATTATATCGAATATTCTGTCGCTCATAATCGGATCAATAAACGGTTTTATTGGGACTCCAATGAGAATGTTCTGCTTTATACACTTCCGGGCGGCAGTGTTTCGGCAGCAGTAGGCAGTAAAGAATATACAGACATAACGGAGAAGAAGAGCGAAGATTATGTGATCCTGAAGACAGAAGGAAAGATTGCATATATAGCCCTTCCGTTTATCCAGCAATACACAAATATGGAATATGAAGTGTATGATAACCCGACGAGGGTAGTGATCACCTCGGAATGGGGTGAAAAGAAGTCTGCTTCGATCAAACGGGATACACAGGTTCGCTATCAGGGCGGTGTGAAAAGTCCGATATTGACAGAAGTAAAGAAATCCGATAAAGTGATCGTTCTTGATGACGAGGATGATTGGATGAAAGTGGCTACGAAGGACGGATTTATCGGATATGTGCAAACGAATGCCCTTCGGGATATAAAGAAAGAAATGGTATCACATGAATTTGAAGAACCGGAATATACGAATATTTCGGAAAATTATACCATTAATATGGCATGGCATAATGTTTCCAATACAGATGCCAATAGTTATATTTTAGAAACGATCGCATCGACAAAGGGACTGAATACGATTGCTCCGACTTGGTTTAGTCTTGCGGATACTGAGGGAAATATCACGTCTCTTGCAGATTCTAATTATGTAAATTATGCACATCAGTCGAATTTGGAAGTGTGGGCGGTACTTCGGGATTTCCACGGTGGTGTCAATTCTTACGAAGAGACATACCAGGTATTGAGTTATACATCAAAACGGGCAAAACTGATCAATCAGGTAATATCGAAAGCTCTTGAGACCGGAGTGGATGGAATCAACCTTGATTTTGAACTTGTGTCTGACGAGTGCGGACCGCATTACGTTCAGTTTGTCAGGGAATTGTCTGTAAAATGCCGACAGAACGGACTCGTCTTTTCGGTGGATAATTATGTTCCGCAACCGTATAATGCGCATTATGATATTAAAGAACAGGCGGCGGTGGCAGATTATGTTGTCATTATGGGATATGATGAGCATACAGACGGTTCTTATGAAGCGGGATCGGTTGCTTCGATCGGTTACTTGGAGGACGGAATAACAGAGGCGCTCAGATCGGTTCCTGCCGACAAATTAATTGCAGGTGTCCCGTTCTATACCCGTCTATGGCTTGAAACTCCAAAGACGGAGGAGGAACTTGAATCTGAAAAAGGAACAGAAGCTGAGATGTATCCGAATAAAGTGACAAGTTCTGCTTATGGAATGGATGATGCGGCGGAACTGGTTTCATCAATGGGAGCACAGACAGTATGGGATGATAAAACAAAGCAGAATTATGCCGAGTGGGAAGGAGATGGCGGAATCTATAAAATCTGGCTGGAAGATACACAGTCGTTAGAGGAGAAATTGAAAGTCATCAAAGAAAACCAACTTGCCGGTGTTGCTGAGTGGAGTCTCGGAATGGAAGGTTCCGGTGTGTGGGATCTGATCTTGCAGTATGTAAATTAAAATATTTGAAAAGGACATCCTCTTTTTGCATATATATGAATATGGAAAAGGAGGGTGTTTTTATATGCGAAAAAAATTTGTTTTTGGGACAATGATCGCTTTGCTTGCGGCGGTTATGCTCCTGTGTGCGAAGGCTGGAAGAGAACTTAAGAAAACATTTGCGGAGAGTGAAGAAATAAGTTCCGGTAAAGTAACAGCGGCAGGCGGTGAAAAAGGAAATAGAAAGGTTGTCTTGGACGCAGGACATGGAGGACCTGACGGAGGTAAGACAGGGGTGAACGGAGCGGTTGAAAAAGAATTGAATTTGTCTGTTGCAGAAAAGATAAAAAAGCTACTTGAAAAAGAAAAAATCGAAGTGATCATGACGAGAAAAGATGACGGCTGGCTGGCGGAAACACGGATCGGAGATCTGAAAGAGAGGGTTCGTATTATGAATGAATCGGATGCAGATCTTGCTGTAAGTATTCATCAAAACAGTTATCATGAGGAAAATGTATCGGGAGCGCAGGTGTTTTATTATACGACATCGGAAGAGGGAAAGACGGCAGCGGAAATTTTGCAGAACGCTCTTTTAGAAGTTGATCCGGAAAATAAAAAACGTGAAAAGTCAAATAATACTTATTATATATTAAAGAAGACAGAGATTCCGACAGTGATTGTGGAGTGCGGCTTTTTGAGTAATTACGCGGAAGCAGAAAAACTTTCTGACGAGGCATATCAGGAAAAGATTGCGCAGGCTGTCGTAAAAGGAATTAAGAGTTTTTTTTTGAAATAAATGATGTTATAATATAGGGCATGGAAACAAAAATAGAAAAGATCGATAAGAATAAAATTGACGAACAGATTATAGAAGCGGCGGGAAAGATCCTGCAAAATGGCGGGCTGGTTGCCTTTCCGACCGAGACGGTATATGGACTTGGAGCGGATGCGCTTAAAGAGGAGGCGGCGATGAAAACATATGCGGCAAAAGGGCGACCGTCGGATAATCCGCTTATTGTGCATATAGCGGAGTATGAAGACCTGCGGAAGATTGCAATTAATATTCCGCCTGAAACGGACGCTCTTGCAGCACATTTTTGGCCGGGACCGCTGACTATGATCTTTCAGAAAAGTGAGATTGTTCCTTATGGGACGACAGGAGGACTGGATACAGTAGCGGTTCGCATGCCGATCGATGAGGTGGCGCGGGCTCTTATTCGGGCAGCAGGCGGATTTGTCTCTGCGCCGAGCGCTAATACATCAGGAAGACCGAGCCCGACTTTGGCAGAACATGTGGCGGAAGATTTGAACGGAAAGATCGACATGATCCTGGACGGCGGACCTGTGGAGATCGGATTGGAGTCGACAATACTCGATATGACAGTTTCTCCGCCTATGATCTTGCGACCCGGGGCGATCACAGGAGAGATGTTTGAAGAGGTGATCGGAAAAGTGGATGTCGATGAGACTCTGCTCAGGGCGGAGAGTAAAAAAGCTCCGAAAGCTCCGGGAATGAAGTATAGGCATTATGCACCGAAGGCAAAGCTGATGATTGTGGAAGGGGATTTGCGAGAGGAGATTTTTGCAATCAGACAGCTTGCATATCAGGCGTATAAGGAAGGAAGGAAAGTGGGGGTTATCGCAACGACAGAAACACTTCCCTTCTATAAATATGGAGTAGTGAAGAATATCGGGACGCGGGAAAATGAAAAAACGATTGCAAGAAATCTTTACAGAGTGCTCAGAGAATTTGATGAGGAAGAAGTAGAGGCAATCTACAGTGAATCTTTTGCAGCACAAGGAATGGGAAAAGCGATTATGAACCGCTTGGAAAAAGCGGCGGGGCACGAATTCCTTTCGGCGTCGGAGATTGCAAGACGTCAAAAATATCGGAGGATTACTTTTGTCAGTGGTACAGATTCGGCTCGGGCTCCTATGGCGGCGGAATTGCTGCGACAGGAGGATTTGGCTCAGGAGTATGTAATTGATTCGAGGGGGTTGGTTGTATTGTTCCCGGAGCCTGCGAACCAGAAAGCAGAAGCGATCATGAAGAGCGCGCAGATGACGCTTGAAAATCATGTTTCCAAACAGTTTGATCCGGAAGATTTGGGAGACGATACTCTTGTGCTTACGATTGAAGAGAATGAGAAGTATAAGATTTTATCAGAATATGGACACAAGGGAAATGTCTATACTTTGAATGAATTTGTTGGAAGAGGCGGAGAAATTCCGAACCCATACGGGAAACCGCTGACGGCATATGGGGAATGCTATGAGATGTTGAGCAGTTTGATTAAGGAACTTGCAGAAAAATTAAATTACATTGCGGAGGAAGAAAAATGACTGGAAAAGTAATCGTGATGGATCACCCGTTGATCACACATAAGATCAATTATGTAAGACAGGAAAATGTAGGAACGAAAGAGTTTCGTGAAGTGATTGGAGAAATCGCGCAGCTGATGTGCTATGAAGCAACGAGAGATTTAAAGATGAGTGATGTGCAGATTAAAACTCCGATCATGGAGATGACAGGAAAGATGCTTTCAGGTAAAAAACTGGCGATCGTTCCGATTCTTCGTGCAGGTATCGGAATGGTGGATGGAATGTTGTCTTTGATTCCGGCGGCGAAAGTCGGACACATCGGACTTTACAGAGATCCGGAAACATTAGAGCCTGTAGAATATTATTGTAAACTTCCGGCAGACTGCGAAGAAAGAGAAGTGTTCGTAGTTGATCCGATGCTTGCGACTGGAGGTTCCAGTGTGGCGGCAATTCGGATGCTGAAAGAAAAAGGGGTAAAACACATTCGGTTTTTATGTATCCTTGCAGCTCCGGAAGGAATTAAAAAGATGCAGGAAGAGCATCCTGACGTTGATATTTATGTCGGCGCTTTGGATGAAAAGCTCAATGATCACGGATATATCGTGCCGGGATTGGGAGATGCGGGAGATCGTATTTTCGGAACAAAATAGGAGCAGAGTTAGAAAGACCGGTGGATAAAGGAGTAGTTCGATGTCGGAGAAGAGAACAGATTATTTGACATGGGATGAGTATTTTATGGGAGTGGCAATGCTTTCGGGTATGCGTTCAAAAGATCCGAATACACAGGTGGGATGTTGTATTGTCAGCCAGGACAATAAGATCCTGTCTATGGGATATAATGGATTTCCATCAGGATGCTCAGACGATGAATTTCCATGGACGAGAGACGGGGAAGATCCGCTTGAAACAAAATATGTATATTCTACGCATAGTGAATTGAATGCGATTTTGAATTACAGTGGGGGCAGTTTGGCGGGAGCGAAGCTTTATGTTTCGCTTTTCCCGTGTAATGAATGTGCAAAAGCGATTATACAGGCGGGAATTAAAGAAGTCATATATGATTGCGATAAATATGCGCATACCCCGAGCGTTATTGCATCGAAGAGGATGATGGATGCGGCAGGGGTTAGATATCATCAATACCATCGTACAAACAGAAAGATTGAGATTGAATTATGATACGGACAGTTCAGACAGAAAAAATTACAGAAACGATAAAAGAAATGTGCATTGAGGCAAATCATTTCCTTTCTTCGGATATGGAGAAGGCGCTGAAAGCAGCGAAGGAAGAAGAGAAATCTTTGCTTGGAAGGCAGATTCTAGGGCAGCTTCAGGAGAATCTTGAAATTGCGGCTGCAGATATGATTCCGATCTGTCAGGATACAGGAATGGCGGTTGTATTCCTTGAAATAGGGCAGGATGTACATTTTGAAGGCGGAAGTTTAGAAGATGCTGTAAATGAAGGTGTGCGCCGAGGGTATGTAGAAGGGTTTTTGAGAAAATCTGTCGTTGGAGATCCGATTTTGAGGGAAAATACAAAAGACAATACTCCGGCAGTAATTCATACCCGGATTGTAGAAGGACAGCAAGTAAAAATTAAAGTTGCCTCGAAAGGTTTCGGCAGTGAGAATATGAGTCGTGTATTTATGCTGAAGCCGGCAGAAGGGATTGAAGGGGTAAAAGATGCAATCCTTACGGCTGTCAGAGATGCCGGACCGAATGCATGTCCTCCGTTGGTAGTAGGAGTAGGGATCGGAGGAACGTTTGAAAAGTGTGCTTTGATGGCAAAGGAAGCGCTTACACGGGAAGTAGGGAAGAATTCCGATATTCCATATGTAAAAGAACTTGAAAAAGAAATGCTTGATAAGATCAACTGTCTTGGAATCGGTCCTGGTGGATTAGGAGGAACAGTGACTGCTTTGGCGGTAAATATTAATACTTATCCGACGCATATTGCGGGGCTGCCGGTTGCAGTGAATATATGCTGCCATGTAAACCGGCATGTTGTTCGGGTTTTATAAGATAGAGGGTAAACGACGGATCTAAAAGGCACAGGTGAAAGGGAACAGAAATGGATCGACATATTTCAGCGCCTATTAGTAAAGAGGCGGCAAAGGAATTAAGAGCGGGAGACTATGTATACATCACAGGTACGATATATACTGCGCGTGATGCCGCACATAAGCGAATGTACGAAGCGCTCCGTGAAGGGGAACGTCTCCCGGTTAATATAGAAGGACAAGCGATATATTATATGGGGCCGTCTCCGGCAAGGGAAGGACGTCCGATCGGATCGGCGGGACCGACAACTGCAAGCCGTATGGATAAGTATGCTCCGGAGTTATTGGATCTTGGTATGGCGGCGATGATTGGAAAAGGAAAAAGAAGCAGGGAGGTAATAGAGGCTGTAGTCCGTAACGGGGCGGTTTATTTTGCTGCTGTAGGAGGGGCAGGCGCCTTGTTATCAAAATGTATTAAATCTTCGGAAGTTGTTGCATACGAAGATCTTGGTACGGAAGCGATTCGAAAGCTTGAGGTAGAGAATTTCCCGGTAATCGTAGTAGTAGATTGTGAGGGAAATAACCTTTATGAAACAGCAGTAAAGGAGTATCAAAAAATATGAAAAGAATATTAATGATGGTATTCCGAAACATAATCCTTGTTCCGTTTATGTGGTGCAAACTTTGTTATCATGCGCAGCATGTAGATAAATATACGGAAGAAGAACACTACAAGATGCTTAAATATATTGTCCGCAGAGCAAATAAAGGCGGAAATGTAACAATAGATGCAGAAGGGTTAGAAAATCTTCCAAAAGAAAATGGGTTCATGTTTTTTCCGAACCATCAGGGAATGTATGATGTTTTGGCAATTATGGATGTATGTCCTGTTCCTATTTCGGTTGTGGCAAAAAAAGAAGTTGCTAATATCCAGTTTTTGAAACAGGTTTTCGCGTGCACAAAGGCTTATATGATTGACAGGGAAGATGTGCGGCAGGCGATGCAGGTGATTATGAATGTGTCAAAAGAAGTGCAGTCTGGGAGAAATTATATTATTTTTCCTGAAGGAACACGTTCTCGGAATGGAAATCAAATCGGTACATTTAAAGGAGGAAGCTTTAAAGCGGCAACCAAGGCGCACTGCCCGATCGTTCCGGTGGCGTTGATTGATTCGTTCAAACCTTTTGATACAAATTCGATTCAGCCGGTAACTGTTCATGTTTCCTTTTTGCCTCCGCTTTATTATGATGAATATAAAGATATGAAGACAACGGAAATTGCGGCAGTTGTTCAGGAAAGGATTCGGGAAACGATAGAGAAAAAAACAAAAATAGAGAAAGATTAAAAAAGGTGTCTAAAAAGGTTGAAAAAAACGAATTTAGTGGTTGACATTATATAAATGGTTTAGTATAATAAATTTCGCATTATCAAGTAAGAAATGAATAAACGCTGTGCAAACAGTCAAATTCAGAGTCAGGAGAAATACTCAAGAGGCTGAAGAGGCGCCCCTGCTAAGGGTGTAGGTCGGGAAACCGGCGCGAGGGTTCAAATCCCTCTTTCTCCGTTAAGTGTTATCTTGAAAACTACCGGATGTCCGGTAGTTTTACGTATTCTTAAATGTCATATATGGCGATGCAAGGAGAACACTGTATATAGTACCGAAGGGAATAAAAGAACCTGAAAAAAACTTTGAAAAAATTGTAAAAAAACAGTTGACAAAGATAAAACAAAATGGTATTATTGATGAGCTGACTCGTTGAGAGAAAGCTTGAAAAAAGAAAATAAAAAATATTTAAAAAAGTTCTTGACAAGCAGAAAAGCTTATGATAAAATATAAAAGCTGTCGCTTGAGACAGAACAAAGAAAGAACCTTGATAACTGAACAATAGACAACAACCCTTGAAAATTTCTTTGAAGAGAAAAATTTTTAAGAACGGTTTGAAAACAAACCAAACAGTAAAGAGGGAAAGAATTGCTAGTAGTGATTTTTGACCAAGACAAACA
>CAJLUP010000001.1 GCA_905209865.1 uncultured Lachnospiraceae bacterium | reverse complement strand
ATACGTATTTTTATAAGTACGAACTGTCCTTCGGAAAGACCAGCCACATTCTTTACATTTAATCAATGTAGAAAACAAATATTTGTTGCTTTGCCGCTCATGATTCAAATTAAATGCATCGTTTCTTCCACGAAGAATTTCCTGTGCTTTTTCAAACACTTCATCTTCAATCATACGAAGTTCCGGGCGTTCCACAACAAGCCATTCCGTCTCATCCTTCTCTCTTCTCTGTCCAGTCAGAAAATCACTGATTTCCTGCTTTCCATTGATAATCTTTCCCGTATAAATCTCATTGGTCAAAATCCTGCAGATGGCATTCTGGCTCCATTTGCAGTTTCTCTTTGTCCGATAGCCCTTTTCGTTCAGCATATTGGAAATCTTGGCAGCACCATATCCTTCTTCTGTGTACCACTTATAAATTTGCTTTACAACCTTTGATTCTTCTTTGTTGATCTTAAGATTGAAATAATCTCCGATTGTTTTATCGTATCCATATACAATGTTGGGAACTCGTCCTTTTTCTGCGTTTAATTTTTTTCCAAATTTCACTCGCTTAGATGTATTCGCGCTTTCTTCCTGAGCCAATGCTCCAAAGATGGTAAGAACAAACTCACTGTTTCCCATACTTGTCATATTCGCTGTCAGGAATTGCGTTTCAATTCCTAACGCTTTCAATTTTCGAATATTCTGTAAAAGATCCACAGTATTTCTGGCAAAGCGGGAAATATCCTTTACAACGACCATATCAAACATTCCTTTTTCTGCATCGGACATCATGCGAAGGAATTCCTTACGATTTTTGATTTTCGTTCCTGAAATACCTTCATCTGCATATAATTTTACTAAAACGTCTCCGGTACGCTGGGTATACTCAGAGAAGAATTCTTTTTGAGCTTCTAAACTATTGAGCTGATCGGCTTTATCTGTGGAAACACGGCAATATGCTGCTATTTTCATAACATACCTCTCTGTTAAAATCATTTTATCTGTTACATCTATATTATGTTAGGAAAGAAAGATTCAGAAACAGAAAAAGAGGATATTCTACATTTTGTAAAACATCCCCATTAATTTCTTCTTCGTATGCTTCAGATTTATGCGATTACTTATATGGCAAATATTCTTAGTACTTCGACAGAATATCTCACAGGAAAAACTGACAATCCCATGCCCAATCATTATCTAATCAACAAATCCATCTATATTTTATACAGGCTTTATAAATGCCATCTTTCACATTCTCATCTGTGACGTAATCTGCCTTTGCTTTCAGCTCATCACATCCATTTCCCATTGCTATTTTTAAGAAACGCTCATCAAACATATTCAAATCGTTATAATCGTCTCCAAATACGACAACATCTTCCGGAGTTCCGCCTGCATAAGAAAGCATTCTTAAAATCCCTTCTTTCTTGGCGTCTGGCTGAAACATCAAATATTCCTTTTCAAAACGCAGGTGTCCTACCAATGCTTTCGTTGTCAGTCGATCTTCTTCTCCCTCCGGCACAGATACATACATCTTATAGATTTTCTTGTCCCTCGCAGGATCAAATTCCGGATCAATAATATAGACACTTGGTTCTTTCCTCATTCCCACTTGTTCATGAAAAAGGAAATCTGTAGCATATACTTTATTCGAATCATCTATTGCGGTATAAATTCCATAACCAAGTTCTCTCGCCTGATCGTACACTGCTTTGGCAGCTTCATAATTTAACGGACGATTTTCTTTTAATTCACCATCATAAATGATTCCGTGCCCGCCATTACATACCATATTTTTAAATCCATTGGCAACTCTGAATTTTTCCGCCTTATAGCACGCGCGTCCGGTGGCAATCGAAACAAAATGTCCTGCTTCTTGCAGCCTTTTTACTGCCTCAAGGGCAGATGGTACAATCTGCCCTGTTTTCCTGTCTGTCAAAGTTCCATCAATATCAAAGAAAAAATATTTTTTACTCAAACGAATACACCATCCCCCACTGATTTCTGATTGTCGTCAAAGTCTCCATTACATCACGAACGATTGAAAGATTCTCTTTTCCACCATTATTCCATACATAATCCTGCATATCAGCCACTTCATATTGAAGCGCCTTCGCTGACTCGCCTGCCTCAATTACTTCCGTCTTTCCTGTCTCTGTATAAGTAATTGTAGCTTTCGCTGCACGCGGATAATCATAGATCTCAATAAATCCCTTTTCTCCTGCTACAACTCCTCGTTTTGGCTGTTTTGCTCTCATAGTAAGCGCCATAACAGCCATCTCACCGTCCGGGTTCTTTAAGAGTATTCCGCTTGTCTCGTCTACACCAGTCTCAAAATAATTGGCTGTTGTCAACACAACATTTGGCTTACTCTTCATAAAGTATCTTGCAAAGGAAGTTGCGTACACCCCAATATCAAGCAATGCGCCTCCTGCCAGCTCTTTTGAAAAGAAACGATTTCTCACATCATATTCCTTGCAGCTTCCAAAGTTCACCTGAACCATCTTCACATCTCCGATCACGCCTTCTGCGATTTTCTCTTTCAGCGCTTTGTAAAGAGGCATATGAAGTAATGTCATACCATCACAAATCACAAGTCCTTTTTCTTCTGCAATTTTAACACATTCTTCCAACTGACGGCTATTTACAGTGATTGATTTTTCACAAAAAACATGTTTTCCGGCTTTTACCGACTGAAGCAGGAACTGATAGTGAAGGTTATGCGGCGTCGCTATATAAACAATATCTACTTTCGGATCTGCAATCATCTCATCCGCACTTGCGTAAGCTTTTGTCACTTGAAACTCTTCTGCATATTTCTGTGCTCCTTCCAGTGTCGTATCACATACGGCATAGATTTCTCCATTTACTGCATTAAGCGCCTCACCCATCTCATGAGCGATCCATCCTGTGCCAAGAATTCCCCAGTTTAATTTTTTCTTTTCCATATGAATAATCCCTTCTTTCCGATCTATCTTCAAGATCTATTGTTTTTCATTTTTAACTCAATTACTTTTCATAAATATCTATTTTATCTTTCCCGGCCACAATCACACCAGTTGCTTTCTTATAGAACAATCCATGGCCAATAATTCCACTCATCGCATTCAGTGCATCATTCAGTTCTTCTGCATTCTGCCTCTCTATAAATCTAGCTTCCATCAGATAATTTCCATCATCCGTAATTGTCAGTCCTGTCTTATTATCACACATTCTTTCTCTGACCTCTGCCCCAAGAAGACTTAACTGCCTTTTCACGTAACTCCTTGCACTTGGAAGCACTTCAACGGTCACAGGATATTCAAACTTCAATTCCTCATGATATTTTGATTCATCCGCAAGAAGGAAATACTTCTGTGCCATATCTGCCACCAGCTTTTCTCTCGTATGGATTCCACCGCAACTTTTTAAAGCATTGAATTCCCAATCTACTTCATCACATCCATCAAATGCTACATCAATTTTCTCTACCTGTGACATCGGAAGCACAGTGATACCATTCTTTCTACATAACTCTTCTGTATTCATAGATGGTGTAACCGCCTGAATCTGCTTCCCGGAATTCTTAATCTCTTCGATGAGAAAACCAACCGTGCTTCCTCCTCCAAGTCCTACGATCATTCCCTCACTTATCATCTTTATTGCTTCTTCTGCACACCTTTTTTTCACTTTATCTTTCTCCTCCTAATGGTTTTTTTAAGATTCCAAGTATCACGCATCCAATCAGTGATCCGATCAAAATTGATAACGCGTACATCATCGGATGTCCAATCGTCGGAAGTACAAAAACTCCACCATGCGGTGCACGAAGGGTACATTCAAAGAACATAGATAATCCTCCTGCTACAGCTGAACCAACAATACAAGATGGAATTACACGAAGCGGATCACTTGCTGCAAATGGAATCGCACCTTCTGAAATGAAGGATAATCCCAGCAGATAATTTACCAGTCCTGACTCTCTTTCCTTCTTTGTAAAACGGTTCTTGAAAAGCGTGGTACAAAATGCGATCGCCAGCGGCGGAACCATTCCTCCTGCCATAACAGATGCCATGATCTCAAAGTTTCCTTCTGCCAACTGGGAAGTTGCAAATACATAAGATGTCTTATTGACCGGACCTCCCATATCTACTGATTGCATTCCCGCACAAATAGTTCCGAGTAAAACTCTGCTCGTCCCATTCATACTGTTCAATACTTCTGTCAGCGCATCATTGATGCTTCCCATAAAAGGATTGATCAGCGTTGTCATAACCGCACCGATCAAAATACCGGCAACCGGATAAATAATCATCGGACGAATGCTGTTCAGGCTCTGCGGAATCTTATTTGTCAATTTCTTAAGCGCAAGTACTACATATCCCGCTACGAAACCTGCAAACAATGCTCCCAAAAAACCTGCATTTACATCTCCTCCTGCCGGATTTGCAAATGTACTTCCCGCTTTCGCTACCAAACCTGCAACAAAACCAACTGCAAGTCCGGGGCGATCTGCAATACTCATTGCAATGAATCCTGAGAGGACCGGAAGCATCATTCCAAATGAAAACTCACCAATCGTTTTAAAATAAGCTGCAATCGGTGTATTCTTACCAAAATTTGACGGATCAATACTATAATCATCCAAAAGGAATGCGATTGCAATCAGAATTCCTCCTCCAATTACAAATGGAAGCATATTGGATACTCCATTCATAAGATCCTTATAAATCTTTCTTCCGAGGCTTTCTTTTACTTCAGGCTGCTTCTGCTCCTTTTGGCCATCATGATGATAAATTGAAACATTTCCGCTCTCAATCTTCTGTATCAGTTCTTCCGGTTTATGAATTCCATCTGCAACTTTTGTGATCAGAACCTTTTTCCCATCAAACCTTGCAAGATTCACATTTTTGTCTGCCGCAATAATAATTCCGTCAGCCGCTTTGATTTCCTCTGCTGTCAGTACATTCTTCGCTCCATCTGCTCCCTGTGTCTCAACTTTGACCGGAATCCCAAGTTCTTTTCCTTTCGTCTCCAAACTTTCCGCGGCCATAAAAGTATGTGCGATTCCTGTCGGACAAGCTGTAATAGCCAACACTTTGTAAGAAGTACTCATCTCTGCTTTTTCAGATGCCTTTTCATCTAACTTCTGTTCTTTCTTATCAATGATAGCCAAGAACTGATCTGTATCTTCTGCTTGAATCAACTGATTTCTAAATTCATCATCCATCAGCATGGTGGATAATCTTGATAACGCTTCCAAATGTTCATTTTCTCCGTTATCCGGCGCTGCAATCATAAAAATAAGTTTCACAGGTTCTCCATCCAAAGAGTCAAAATCAACTGTTTGCTTCAATACCATTGCAGCAAGTCCTGCTTTTTTTACTGCTGCATTCTTCGCATGCGGAATGGCAACTCCTTCTCCAATTCCTGTTGTTCCTTCCGCCTCACGTTTCAACACGCCTTTTAAATACTGTTTTCTATCAGTCAGATTTCCTGATGCTTCCATAAGAACGGTCATCTTTTCAATGATATCTTTTTTATTTGCAGACTTCGCTCCAAGCGCAATCGACTGACTGCTTAGTAATTCCCTTATTCTCATACAATTTTCCTCATAACTTTCAATCAACCATTTTGCAAATTTTTTTCATTCAATAAATAATCGCGATATTTATTTTCTTGCTTTGAATTATACTACAATATTTATTTTCGTCAACACTTTCATTTCATGAAAATTATTTTTATGAGAAATGCACAAAAACCGGAAATTATTTTTGTATAAAAAAAATCAAGAAAACTTTTTCATCTTCCTGATTTTTTCAATTCGTTCATTTAATTAATAACTTCTGCTTACTTATAGCCCCTCTACGATTTTCAAGTATTGTAACTGCTGCAATACAAGAAAGTTACTCACACTTTTTCATCCGCCATCAGATTCTCACACTCACTCAGTCTTGCATAACTCTGAGCCTGCCCTACTGTCAGAAACAAGTAAAGAATCTCTATTACCGTCATTGCCGAAACTCTTGAAAAACAAAACTCGTTCATAAACAGTTTTTCTCTAGTGGCAGTCTGTATATGATAATCTACTTCTTTTGCAATCGTTGAATTCGGATTATTTGTAATTCCAACTGTTGTACAACCATTTTTCTTAGCTGCCCGCACCATCTTCACGACCTGCTTAGACTCGCCCGAATTTGAGATTGCAATCTGTACATCTTTCTTTTTTAATGTCATAGCAAATGAAAGCTGAGTTTCCCAGATTGTACCTGCCATGGATGGAATCCCAATCTCATTCAATTTATATGCCCCGTCCAGTGCTACCGGAATCGTATTTCCAACTGCAACAAACTGTACCATTCCTGCATGCTGTATCTTATTTAAAATCGTCTCCAACTGCTTTTCATCAAAAAGCGAAACAGTCTGTCTCATCTCTTCAATCTTATTGGCCAGAATATTCTGCAGTGACTGCCCAATCTCTTTTCTTGAAATATCATTCGAAACCGTAACTTCTTTTTCTCCCATTACAAGTTCTTTCGCCAAACCGATTTTCAAATGGTGAAATCCATCTACTTCACATTTCCTGCAAAATCTAGACACTGTAGCTACGCTTGTTCCGCTTGCATCCGCCAAATCTCCGATCGTCATATTGATAACATCTTTATAATTCTGTAAAATATAACCTGCTATTTTTTTCTCCTGTTCAAAAAAGCTGTCATATCTTATCTGAATAATATCTAATACAGACTGTTGATTTTCCATGATTTTTCCCTCCACGAAAATTATTTTCGCTTTTTCTTATCATATACCATTTCATTCTATTTATCAACTCAAACTTCTCACATAAATTTTACTTATGCACGTTGAAAGTTCAATACCCGCCAATAATTCTTTTGTTCTTGTTTTTTTCACCTATTGTATACATTTCTATAGCATTCTCTTCCAAATTCTTCTCTGCAGCCCCTTTTATCACCCGCTCCACCTTCTTTTCATTCACTTCCATAAAAATTTTCAATATGTAATCGGCGGTAGCTTCTACCGTATTCGGATTATGAAATCGATAATTCAATTTTTGCCTTGCCACGATAAACAACTACCTCCCTTCCTGTACTCTTTGTCCATTTCTATGAAACCTTCAGAAGAAATAGTCCTATAGTTCCAAAATTTCTTTCATATCATGACTTTTATCTGCCGCAAGCTCTTCTCTCTTATTGCTGCCATTCATTTTCATCAAAACAGACATTTCTACTCCTGCACCTAACAAAGCCAATTCAGCAATCGGCACACTAAATGCTTCCTTATTTGCGATTTTACCATTCTGTTTTAATAATTGTAACACTCACACCATGTTCCTGTCGTTCTTTCACTAGCTTTCACAAATATAATCGCAACATTTCGTGGAAAATTTTCTTTTTTGAACAAAATAAGAGCACCCAACTTTGTCAGATGCTCTATAAACCTCTATTTAATTTTTCTATATGTAACCAATCAACGGGTACGTGGATGTTCCATCATAAGATCACTCTTGGTATCCATATGCTAAAAATTGTGATATGGCAATACCAGGGTGGATCTTGCTCTATTTCTTAGTATCTAAATATGTAATCGGATTCTGTGCGCTCTGATTCACTTTCAAACCAGCAATGGATTTATACAAATAAAACTTCCCCGCTTCGTCCAACAACTCATGATTCTCAAATCCTTCATCTATAAAAAATACTCTGTTCTCCATTTTCGAAGTCAACTGTGCAACATGCTTTGGCAACTTTTCTAATGCTTCTTTACAAACATACCACGTTGTCGGTCTATATACCGCAACTATTAACGAATTATAAACCCCAAAAACATATTCTACAGTCTTCGCGCGTTCTAGTGATGCTCGCCAAATACCACGTACCGAATCATACAGAACATCTTCCGTCATCCCTTTTTGATAAAGTTTATTTATCTTAATAATCATTACTTTGTGCCGAATATCTGATTCTTGTAACTCTTCTGCTCCATATATCTTTTCAAAATCATCTACTGTCAAAGCCTCCGCCGAATGATGTCCTGCAACAATGTTTGTTAACCTGGTATCTTCAACATAATTAAACGCATTAATTAGTGCCGCTTCTGCCGCAAATGCTTCCGCTTCTGTCAGATTGCAGTTAATAATAACTTTTTCAACTTCCAAACCAGCTGATTTAATCTCTGCTATCATCTTTAACTTCAACTTTTCGCTCTCTGGACTTCCCTGACTTTCCAATTCATGTTCAAAAACCCGATTTCCGGTTCCCTTGCCAATGTAAAATATTTTCCTATTCCTGGGATCAATCAGACTATAGACATAATAATCTCCAAGCGATAATAAACTTTTCTCTGAAAACTTCTCCAAATTCTACTCCTTCTTGTTCTAATTCCTCATTATCTTACCCTGCAATAAGATATATTTTATCATCATCAAAACAAATTTTATCAGTCTGATTATAAATCTGAATCATATCTTCCATTTTGTCCATAAAGACGCCAGTTCCCGGATTGTGAAGTGTTGCAAATGCTTCCAGTACATTCCTCTGCATACCCTGAGCATTTTCTTTCAAATGTACTCCTCTGTCTTGTAAAAATTCATCCACTTGACCTTCCTTCACAACCGGGATGCTGCCAATAAACTTTCCTACCGCTTTACTTGCAACTCCGATCCCCTTCATGACACTTGCTTCTACAGATACTGAGGTCATCTTTTCAAGGTACATTGAACATTCTGTAAATAAATCTCTGTATTCCAATGAGAACTTTTTAACTTCCGCTTTTACATCAGAAATATATTCCTCTTTGAAATTACCACTAAGCATAATTTCTACCAATGAAGCCATCGAGAAAGTATATAACGACAATCTGTAATATTTGAATTTCTTCTGTAAATCGCTTAAAGTTGATTTTACCTTAGCCTGAGCGACACTCAATTTGGGGGAATCTATTAATTCTGCAACCTTCTTTTTATATGAAAGCATATTTTTTCTGGCTGTTCTCTGAATATCCAACACCATCTTATGATTACTTGCAACAAAATGTTCATTATTCCAATTATACTTGTATGTAGTAATCATTTTAGACAGTATCTCGACATCTGCTTCAATCTCCGATTCTTTTTCAATTTCAAGGAATAGCAGAATCTGTTTCTGCATTTTCTCTATATTTTTTAGCTGTTGCTCTATTGTAAACAGTGCTACTGCCATCATCATTGTTGCCGGATCAATGGGCATTACTGCAGTACTGGTAGTTGAAAGAGGCTCTGCTGCTTGAAGCTGTGCAAATTTCGATGCCCCATCTGCAGTTTTGAATGCTCCCCAAAAATTGCCATTCTTTGCTATCTTTAAAGTATCTCCTACTCCTGCATTCGCAAGCTGATATAAGCCCTGAGTATTAAATGTTGTTGTTTGTGTCACTGTCCTTAAAGCCGGGATTAAAGACGCTACTCCAGTTCCTAATAAAGCCAGTTCCGCAATCGGCACACTAAGAGTTTTCTTATTTGCAATTTCTTTTCGTGCATCCAACAACATTTCTTCTGTCATCTCAGCTAAATCATGGCATTCTCTCACAATTTCATCATTCTGTTCTGCAACTAAATTTCTATCATCATTAATTTTTATTATATTGCTCATAGAAACCTCCCCAAAATATTCTTTATAATATCTTTTGTAAAATTCACGAAAATTTTTAATCTACCTAAACCTGATAATAATCAATTTGATTATATCACACTTTTGCCTAACAACGTATCACCTATGAATAAAAGATACACTACAGTATTTTCACTCTCAGCCATACTTTTCTACTCCTACTTATTTCCACATGCAAAAAGCCCAGTCATCACCGAGCTTTTTCATCACAGATTTGATTCTGCGGAGTCATTTCCTCCCACCAAATCCCCTTATATACTTTACTTTTTATCTCTTTCATCTCACCACATACAAAACCTTCACATTCCAGCTTCTTTTGTTACATCCATATGTACAGTACTCTTACTAATCCTGAATTGTTTTGCCGTCTGCCGTACTGTCGCATTATTTTCTATGATATATGCTGCGATTTCAACGGCTCGTTCCTCAATATAATCTTTCACAAATATTCCCCTAGACACATCTTTTTACAATGTATGCAGGGACATGATTTAATATGTTATATACAAAAGCTGTTGCTGCTTCTATCATTTTCAACTTACACTTCTTCGGTAACATGTTCCTGTACAGAATTTTTTACAGGAATTTTTTTAAGCATATTTTTCGGAACATTTATCTGTATTCCGAATAATAGTTTCAGAAAAGACCTTGCAAAATAAACATTCTCCCTTTCAAAAATAAACATTTGCTTTCATAATCACCGGAAATGCCAAAAGGCACATTCTGGGATTGTAATCACAAAAATTGAGCGCCTGCTTTCACGCAAGACGCCCGTTTCTATTCTCTCATAATTAATATGTACACACTGGAAAATCACGCCAAAGGCAAACTCTCCCTTTCCTGTTTTAACCATTTTTTATAAGTCAATTCGATCAGAAAAGCCCCCAGCGGCGCAGTGATCAAAATCGCAGTAACCGCAACTGTCAGAACGATATTTCCGCAGGACAATCCCATCGCAAGCGGCACGCCTCCGATCGCCGCCTGTACAGTAGCTTTCGGCATATATGCGGCCATGCAAAACAATCTTTCTTTCACAGTAAGCTTCGTTTTCAGCAGACACAAAAACACCCCCAACATCCGAAATACCAAAACTGCAAAAATCAGAACAACAGTTGCGATCCCCGCCGACACAGCATACTGAATATCCACAGTTGCTCCAACGAGTACAAAAAGCATTACTTCTGCTCCAACCCAAAGTTTATTGAATTTTACAGACAATCGTTCTGCCACGATTTTTCTCTTCTGCTGCAAAGCGATACCGATCGTCATAACCGCGATTAGAGATGCAAACGGAATTACAGATGCAAATTTGTCTTCAAAGGTAACCAACAGAAAGGAAACACACAAAAGAATGATCACTTTTGAAGTATCTCTTATGTGGATCTTTTCAAAATATTTTGCAAATAAAATTCCGATAAGAAATCCTGCCAAAGCTCCGACCGCAATGGAAACCGGAATATTAATAAAACTCACAGCCGAAATATGGTTTCCCTGTTCCAGTCCTGTAAATACCGTAAACATTACAATTACAAACACATCGTCAACTGACGCACCAGCAAGAATCATCTGCGGGATCCCCTGTTTCACACCATACCCTTCCTCCATCAACTTCAGCATTTTCGGAACAATAACCGCAGGAGAAACTGCGGCGACAACCGCTCCCATGATCGCCGCATCCAAAATCGAAATCCCAAGCACTTTTGGAGCCAGCAGGATCATTCCTGCCATTTCAAAACAAGCCGGCACAAAACACATCAAAACAGCTGGGCGACCCACCTTTTTCAGATCATTAAAATCCAGTGACAATCCTGCTCTCGTCAATATAATGATAAGCGCGATCCGTCCTAGTTCCGATGAAATATTCAAAATCGAACCGTCAATCAAATTCAGCGCATGCGGTCCAAGTACAATTCCTGTTACGATCATCCCAAGCAGGCTCGGCAGATGAATCTTTTTACAGATCCATCCCATAGACATCCCAACTAACAATATCATTGCAATACTAAGCAACATAATCTCATCCTCCTCACCTTCCTTCTGCGGCATCCTTTCTGTAACTTTGATCTTAGATAATCGGAACATCCATATTCCAAGCGCATATTTTTGTAACTCTATATACTCCTTTTCAGAAACCTTTTCTCCGCAAGTCATGATCTCCGTTTCTCCGCTCGCTCCTGAAATTATCGGCGAAAACGGATATCACTACTATACATGTTTTCAATTTACAGAATTAGAACTGACCCTTACTTTACGCAAGAAATGATTACGATCCCTTGCGGCTAAACTGCTTCTGATCCATTATCTCTTTCCGCTATTATTCACATCCAATATCAAATTACGGCTCATATATGCATATGAACCGTAATCTTTTTCATTCGCTCTATTTTCTTTTTCACAAACTTCTCTGCCGTCGTCTGTTCCCCAACAAAACGACCGCAAACGATCGGCAGGAAATAACGCCTGCACGATCTTTCTCAGACATTACGCGATCTCGTACCAGATGATCTGGTTCGGCTCAAGCTCAAGCTCAAAGCAGCTTCCATCTCCACGGTAAATCGTTGTCTGCTGTGACTCATCCGTATTATTTACAACACAGTATTTATTGTTCTTCGGATAAGCATGTACATCTACGTTATAGTTTGTACTGAACCATCTGTTCAGTTCATCTTCACTGTGTGTGCTCCAAAGCACTGCACGGTAAAGTACACGGCTGTTCTCAAAGCTGTACGGAAGTCCGCTGATATAAACGGCGCGTCCTTTTCCGAATTCGTTTACTGCCATCTGCACTTCTTTTTCTTTCTGTACAAGAATCGTTGCGTTCGGAAGAGCATAGATATTCTTCTTGCCTTCTCCGAAATCTACTTCTTCGGAATCTTCCAGAATGAAGTGTTCGTGCTCATCCCAGTTGTATTTATCATATCCGAGTGTAAATCCTGTTTCTTCCTCTACGCCGAATACGTTCGCAAGCTGGAAGAAATGTCCCTGATACTGATGTCCTGAAGGTTCGCCGACACCGATGATTCCGCCGCCGTTATAAACGAATCTGCGGATAGACTCGATGATCTGCGGGTTCTCCCACCATTCGCCGCCTGTATGCGCCGTATCTGCATCTCCGACATTGATGATCACATCGATATCGTCAAGGATCGCCGGATTGTCCAGAATATCCTGGAAGTTGATAAATACAACGTCAAACGGCGCTCCTGAGAGAGACTCAATGATTCCTGCATAAGAGTAGTTCTGTTTCTGATACAGGGCATGATGCACCATATGGCATCCCCATGCTCTCATCTTGCCCCAGCAGTTAAGCACTGCAACTTTCTTCACGCAGTATGGTGTCGTTCCTTTTACATTTGCATAAAGCGTACGGAACTCGTTGCATACCTGCTCTACATAATCAAGGAATTCCGGGAACTGGAGCGCAAGCTTCAGATAACCGCCGTATCCGATACGATCGATCGGTTTTCTTAAGATTGCTCTTCTTGCTGTCACCCAGTTATATTTTGCTTCTTTAACCGGATCACCGTTCTCATTAAATACATCCGGGAAGAAGTACGGAAGGAGACGTCCTTCTGTATATTTCACGCCTTCAATATCACTGATCAGACGAAGTGTAGAACCATTTCCGACACTTCCTACGACAGCGTCAAGACCAAGTGTTTTAAACTCTTCCATAAACGGCTCCGTTCCGATCCAGTGATCTCCGAGGAACATCATTGCCTTTTTGCCGCATTCGTGTGTGATGTCTGTCATCTCTCTTACGATCTTAGCAACTTCTCTTCTCTGGAACGCCTGGAAATCCTGGAACTCTTTGCTCGGAACACGATACTGGTTATTGTAATATCCCTGATCGATAATATATTCCGCGCGGAACGGATATCCGGCTTCTTCTTCAAACTGTTTTAAGATATACGGACTTACTGATGCCGAATATCCGTACCAGTCCACATATTTCTCACGGGCGAGCTCGTCAAACACAAGTGTGAACTGATGGAAAAACGTAGTGAAACGAAGTACGTTTACATACGGATGATCCTCGATAAATTTTCTCAAACGTTTCAATGTATACTCATGTGTCTTCGGCTGACGAACATCGAATGTAATCTGATGCTCTACATCTTTCCAGTCATTTGTAACTGCATTGTACATATGTACCGGATCCCACATGATATAGGCGAGGAAGCTCACCGTATACTCATGGAACGGAACTGCCTTAAGCGTAACCTTTCCGTCCTCTTCATTATAATCCCACTCGTCTGTCGGAACGACTTCTCCTGTCGTGCGGTCTACAACTTCCCACCAGCGTTTAATATCATCGCGTGTGTTCGGACTGAGCATGTCAGGATAAAGTCCTTTCATGATTTCGATCGACAGACTCTCAGAATCAGCCGTATAGAACGGCGTCATAAGATACATCTGCTGTATCTCTTCCGGATTCGCCTTCGCCCAATCGTTATCTTTTCTTGTCGTATAATATGTAGAATAAATTTCCGCATCTGCGTCTTTGAGCGCTTCCGGAAAATCTGTACCGTCACAGTCTCTGATCGCATCTGCTCCCCAGCGCTTCATCAATTCCAAAGTCTCAGGAACGACGTCGAGATCTGTAGGAATGGTCACAAGTCCTTTTGAATTTTCCATGAATTATATCCTCTTTGTTCTTTCCTATTTTCTGCTTAGATTTTCTGTTATGATTTGTTACTTATATTTATGATTGTAAAAGGCAAGAAGCCCGATCAGACCTGCAAGCCCTACAAGCATTGTCAGAAGTCCCTGCGGTCCGATATGTTTCTGACCGATAATGATAAGGGCAACAGATACGATAAAAATAACAGCAACAACGATTCCTACTAAAATCTGTTTTGTTCTTTCATCCATGATATCAACCTCCTAACCCTTCAATCCGCCAAGTGTCATACCCTGTGTCAGTTTCTTCTGTACACAGATGTACAAGATCAATGTCGGCAGCATAACGATAACAAGACCTGCATACATCTGTCCATATTGAACAGCCGATTTCTGCGCCGCCATCAAGTTCATAAGTCCTACCGGCAAAGTTTTCAGTTCCGGTTTCGTCAGAAGTGTCATGGAAATAATATACTCATTCCAGAAGGACAGGAAACTGAACAGAATAACCGTAACGATACTCGGTTTTGCCATTGGGAATATAATCTTTACCATCGTTGTAAAGTAGCTTGCTCCGTCTACATAAGCCGCTTCTTCAAAATCTTTTGCCAAAGACCGGAAATATCCGGACAAAAGATAGATTGTAAACGGAAGCGCTGTAGCCGCATACACAAGCGCCAGCACAAACAAATTGTTCAGGAAGAACGTATTGCCCGTCATCTGGCGAATCGCCTTATCCCAGTTGTTGAGCATAAGGAAGATCGGCACAACGATATAACTTACGTTGATGAACAAACCTGCCATGAAGAGTACGTTCCAGAATTTTGAAGTTTTAAATTTGAATCTGGAAAGTACATATGCAGCCGGAAGCGAGATCACGATCAGCAGCAGCAATGCAAGCGCTGTTACGATCACTGAATTGAGCATATAAGTACCCATGCTCGCCTTCTGCCACGCATCAACAAAGTTTTGGAAATAAATCTTCTCAGGAAGTACCCACGGACTTCCGTAAAATTCTGAATTCTGCTTAACAGATGCAACAAATACCCAGCCAACCGGGATGATAATTGTGATCGCAAGGAGAATTAATAAGATATATACTACCACTTTTGAAAGTGTCAATGGTTTTTTTGACTCTTTTACTTTTGTTTTTCCCATCTTGATCCTCCTCCCTTAAAATTCGATTTCCTGACGTTTTGTTGCCGCATTCAGAATTCCTGCAAGTGCAAATGAGAAGAGGAATACCATAACGCCGATTGCCATACCGTATCCATAGGAAGAGTTTGTGTATGCTTCCTGATACATATAACTTAAGAATACGTTTGACGCTCCGTCCGGTCCGCCGTTTGTCATTGCTTTTACAAGCAGGAAACTCATATTGATCGTACTGATAACAAAGAATGTAAGTGTTGTTCTGATATTTGTCCAGATCAGCGGAATTGTGATCGTAAAGAACTGTCTGATCTTTCCGGCTCCTTCCAAAGCCGCTGACTCATAGAGGCTTTCCGGCACATTCGCCATACTTGCCATATACATAACCATGTAGTATCCGATTGCCTGCCATACAAGCGCGATCACAATACTGTAAATAACAATCTTCTGATCTCCGAGCCAAAGGATCGGATTTTCCGCTCCTCTGAACAGATTCAGGAAGGAGTTCAGCAGTCCGAGATTCGGATCGTAGATTGCTGAGAAGATCGCACTGATAACTACGACTGACAAAATATTCGGGATGTAGAAAATAACACTAAAGAATGTTTTTCCTTTAATTTTTTCGCGTGACAAAATATAAGCAAATACAAGCGCAAACGTAAATGTTACAAGTGTAACAAGAACGATCAGCAGAATTGAATTCTGGAACGCCTGATAAAATTTGTCGCTCTTAAACAATATTTTGAAGTTTTGTAATCCTACAAACGTCTTATTATCTGTATATCCACCCCATTTAAACATAGACATACGGAAAATATCGATCGTAGGCAGGATCATAAATACGATAAACAATATCGCTGCCGGGGCAAGGCAGCAAAATACAAACAGCCCTTTTCCTTTTCTTGCTTTCATTGATTCATCTCCTGTCAGGATAAAACGGGCGGTGAAAACAGATTCACCGCCCGCCTACACCTTTGATATTCTTCCGGTCATCAGGACCGGTAAATTTCCGGTGATTTATTTTATTTATTTGAGTGCTTCGTGGAATTTAGCACTGTCAGTCTTGATCTGATCGATCCAATCCTGCTCTGTCTTGTCGCCAGTTACAAGAGAGTTAACCGGGTCAAAGAATGTAGAACGTGTTGTAAGACCTTCGATCGGTTCTGTTGCTGCGAATGCATCCATAACTGCAACTGCGCCTGTGTCATAGATTGAGTAATACAGTTTTGTATTATCATCTGTGATCATATCAGACATTCCTTCGATCGGCTGAACTGCTCCGCCTTTATCGAAGAAGATCTTAGCTGCTTCATCAGAGTACAGGAATGAGATAAATTCTTTTCCAAGATCCTGCTCTTTTGCTTCTGCCGGCATCCAAATCTGCTCGAAGAATGTGTAAGAAGCTCTCTCTCCGCCATCTTTAACAGCCGGAAGAGCTGTGAATCCCCACTCAAATCCTTCTGCTCTCGGAGCGTCTTCCATCTCGCCGATTACCCAGTTTCCGTTCGGCATGAACAGCGCTTTGTTGTCAAGTACAAGCTGCTGGTTCTTACGGAAGTCGTTGTCGTTTGCGTTAGCCGGTGTTGTCGGCTCTGTGTATGTAGCAAGTTTTGCAACAATGTCAAATGCCTGTTTCGCACCTTCTGTATCCCAGATACCATCTTCATATGTAAGAGCTTTAGAGAAGTCGTCTCCCATTGTCTCATGCAGCAAAGCATAGAAGAATGCATCAAAGTAACCTGTTGTCGGATATGTAAAGAGTGAGATTCCTTCAGCTTTTGCTTTGTCGCCAAGTGCCCACATCTCGTCCCAAGTTGTCGGAACAGTCCATCCTTTTTCTGCGAACAGTCCTGCATTGTAGAACAATCCACACGGACCGTAGAACATCGGCATCAAATATGTTTTTCCGTCTCCGTACGGATTTGTAATTGTATTCTCAACGAATCCCGGAAGGATCTTGTCTCCTACAGTTACGTCTTCGCCCGGTACTGTCATATCAAGAACATCTGTCAGGTCAACAAGGTTGTTGTCTTTTACAAATGTCTCTGTAATTCCTGATTCAGCTCCTACAGCTCTTAAGATCACGTCCGGATACTCGCCGGATTTCATCTGCGGGTTGATTACATCTTCAAGTTTTTTGTCGATTGTAAGTTCAACCGTAACGCCTTCATGAGATTTCTCGAATGCGTCGCAAACTTCATTCCACATATCTGCACCGTAAGCTGTTTCTACCGCTGCAACCTTCAGTGTTTTTCCGTCTCCACCTTTGTCAGCGTCTTTGTCGTCTCCGCCTGATGAACCACATGCTGCAAGGCTGAATGCCATAGAAGCAACGAGTAACAGACTGATCAGTTTTTTCTTTTTCATAATCGTTGGTCCTCCTTTATTTAACGATTTGCTTTGTTGCTCTTAGAATAAACGAAAATGCATCTTTTTTCAATACCCATTCTTGTCCTTTTTTTTATAAATATTGCTTTTTTATATTTCTCCCCCTTTTTTTGCGTTTTTCCGACAAAATCTTTTTTTATTTCATTTTTTTGTGCATTATATATAATTTATTTTCCCCCAACTTCTACAATGCATCTATTTTACCTTGATTTTTTTTTAAGAATTCAATATAATAAACACATTAAAATTTTTACTTTTTTAGCTAAAAACAAAATTTCTAAACCATTTTGGACAAATGACGGAGGCTGTATCTATGGGAAATATACGACATTCATTCAATACTTCTAATCAGGAAACGACGTTTTCACAGATGCCGTATCACCTTCTTTACTCCAGCTATTCTAAATACGAAGAGGACTGGGAGAGCTATCCGCATACCCATTATTTCCCCGAGCTTTTTTATGTACTAAACGGATGCGGAAGTTTTATCGTAGAGGAGGAATCGTTTCCGATCCAAAAACAAGATCTGATCATTGTCAATCCCAGCATTCGCCATACAGAAGTCTCAGACAAAAATTCACCGCTGGAGTACATCGTCCTCGGCGTAGAGGGACTGAACTTTCTTATTTATGATGATAAAGAATATTTAAACATCCATTGTGAACCTTTCCACGAAAATCTTAACTTCTATTTTTATACGATCCTTCGGGAGATGGACGAACAAAAAGAGGGCTACGAGACGGTCTGTCAGAACCTTCTCGAAGCCCTTATCATCCAGCTTTCACGGCACACCGGATCTCCTGTGGAGATGCTTCCTGCCCCCAAAAAGATTACCCGCGAATGCAGCTATGCAAAACGCTTTATCGATTCCAATTTCCGGGAAAATATTACGCTTGACACACTTGCCGAACTAACTCATCTGAACAAATATTACTTTGCCCATACATTTACAGAAATCTACGGCATCGCTCCTATGAACTATCTCGCACAGAAACGGATCTTTACAAGTCAGGAACTTCTCACTTCAACAGATCTGAATCAGGCAGAAATTGCCAAACAGTGCGGCTTCTCTTCCTCAAGCTATTTTTCTCAATGCTTCCGCAGAACATGCGGCATGACGCCCACCGCTTACCGAAAGCAGTTTATGCGGTAATTCCTGACAGCCGCCGAATCTTCAGGCTGCCCGCTGCTGCCGTTGCCGCGCTCTTAAATTCTCACAACAGATAACTGTTACGCCCCTTCAGACTGTCTGCGGCGCTTCGAACCTCCCCTTAAGAGGATAAGTCCCACCGCATCCGCCAGCGCCCACCCGATCGGAATGGCAAGCCATATTGCTTCCACACCGAATAAAGGCGCACAGGCATAGGCCAGAATTACCCTCGTACCGAGAGAAAGGATCGTAAGAAGAAGCGAAACTTCCGGTCTTTCCACTGCCCGAAAATATCCGTAAAGCAAAAATAAAATCCCGATTCCACAATAACATGCTCCTTCGATTTTCAGATACCCCACTCCGATCCGTAGGATCTCTGTCTCCTGTGGATCAATAAAAATCCCCATCAGAACTTCTGCTCCGAAAAAGACCGCAGCAGAGGCTGCCGCGCAGAAGATCAGCGCGGACACAGCAGCGCTCTTCGTTCCTTTTCGGATTCTGTCTTTCTTATCCGCGCCATAATTCTGAGAGATAAAGATCGAATACGCGTTTCCGAACTCCTGTGCCGGCATATACGCCAACGTATCAATCTTCACTCCCGCAGCAAACGCCGCCATAACCGAAGTCCCAAAACTATTTACAAGTCCCTGAACCATAAGAATCCCAAAATTCATTACCGACTGCTGGATTCCTGTGGACACCGAATAAGAGAAGATCTCTTTCAGCAGATCCTTCCGTATACCGATCCCTTCTTCTTTCATTTTCTTTCTATTAAGTTCCGATTCTTTCAAAAGTGCATATAATCCAATCCCAATCCCCGCTGCCGCCTGAGCAAGAACGGTCGCTTCCGCAGCCCCTCTCGCCCCGCGTCCAAGTCCTGCAACAAAAAGGAAATCCAGTCCGATATTAAAAACCGTTCCGATCCCGAGAAAAAACAGCGGAACGATTGAATTGCCAGACGCCCGGAGAAGGAATGCAAAATAATTATAAAGAAAAACGAAGACCAGTCCGATAAGGATCGTCCCCATATAGGCGCGCATCAGTTCATAAATATCCGAAGGAGTCCGCAGCAGACTGAGGATCGGATCAAGACACAGATAGGAAACAATCGTCAGCGCTGCAGTCACCAGGAAAATGAGCACAAAGGATGAAACAATATATTCTTTCAGTTTCTTCATCGCCCTGCGTCCATAGCAGATTGAAAAAAGAGCGCCGCTTCCCATACACATCCCGATCAGGATTGAATTCAGAAACGTCATCAGCGTATAGGCGCTTCCCACCGCAGCCAGCGCGTCTGCTCCGACGAACCTTCCGACAATCCACGTATCCGCCAGATTATAGCATTGCTGCAGCACGTTCCCCAGAATCATCGGAACGGCGAACAACAACATGGTCGCCGTTACATTTCCTTTTGTCAGATCACGTTTTTTCATAGTCCCTTATCCGATCAACTCTTTCACAAATTCATCTGCCGGATGTTCCTTTACCTGTTCCGGCGTATCACACTGCACAATCTTTCCTTCTTCCATAACAAGAACACGGTCGCCTAATTTCATCGCTTCCCGAATGTCATGTGTAATGAATACAACTGTCATACCCAGTTTTTTCTGAAGAGCCAGCAATTCATTCTGCATCGCCCGTTTCGTAATTTCATCCAGCGCTCCGAACGGCTCGTCCATCAAAAGCAGCTTCGGCTGTGACGCAAGCGCCCTCGCAATTCCGACCCGCTGCTGCTGTCCTCCTGAAAGTTCTTCAGGATAACGGTCAAGCATCGACTCTTTCAGTCCGACAAGCCTAATCAGTTCTTCCGCCAGTTTCCTGTTTTGCTTCTTATCTTTCTTTCCGCTGATCATCGGCACATAAGTGATATTCTTCTCAACCGTCATATGAGGAAACAGTCCTTTATTTTGTATCACATATCCGATTTTTCTGCGAAGACGGATCAAATCCGCTTCCCCCACATCTTCTCCTGCCGCATATACTTTTCCCGAATCCGGTTTTTGCAGCCCGTTTATCATGCGAAGCATCGTTGTTTTCCCGCATCCCGATCTCCCGATCACCGTCAAGAACTCTCCTTCTTCCACGGCAATGCTCACATCATCCAATGCTTTATGCCCGCCAAAACTTTTCGTCACATGTTCCAGACGTATCATTTCCATACATATTGCTTCCTTTGTATTTTATCGTTTCAGAAAGGATCCGCTCTCAAGGCTTCTAAGAACCTATAGCAAACCTGCAGATTTCAAAAACTCTTCTGCCACTTCCGCCTCATCGCGTCCTTCTTCCTCTACCTGATAGTTCAGCTCCGCCATCTTCTGATCTGTAAGAATCCCATCCATGAGCTCCAATGTTTCTTTTAACTTCGGATATTTTTTGAGCGCATCTTCACGGACAACGGTTGAACAAAAATAATTCACCTGATAGGATTTATCATCCTTAAGCACTTTCACATCGTCCTGACTGATCTGTGCATCTGTCGTATATCCATTTGTCACATCAATATCTCCGCTTCTAAGCGCCTGATATTTCAATCCGATATCAATATCCTTGATCTCTTTAAACCGGAATCCATACGCCTCAGACATTCCGGAAAGTCCGTCCGCCCGCTCAATATAATCAGGATTTCCTCCGAAAATCAGTTGATCAGAAACTGCCGCCAGATCCGAGCATGTCTCAAGGCCGTATTCTTTTGCCGTATCTTCTCTGACTACAACAGCATAAGTGTTGTTCTGACCGTACAGACCGATCCATGTCATATCAAATTTTTCTTCGTATTCTTCCTGAAGTTTCGCAAACATCTCATCATCGCTCACTTCTCCCGCTTCATGCCCGAGCACAAGGATCCATCCACTGGACGTATATTCCGGGTAAAGATCAAACTCGCCTTTTTCCATCGCAGGCTGGATATTACTCGTTCCGCCGCCGATCCCCTTTGTAAGTTCTACTTTATAACCGGCCTTTTCCTCTATAAGCTGTTTCAGCATCTCTCCGAGAATAAATTGTTCTGTCATCGGTTTTGTCGCAATCTTCACCGGTTCTTCCGGGCTTTTGGACGTTCCTTCTTCTGTTTTATCTTTTCCATCATTTCCCGCGCATCCTGCCATAGAAAATACAAGTGCGCCTGACAAAATAATCGCTGCTATCTTCTTTAACTTCATCTGCCTGCCTCCTTTTGTTGTTTCATTTTTCAAATTCTTGTTTTTTAATATCTTGCTTTTTCAGCCTTTTAATTTTCTTCTTTTTATTGCCGTTTATATCCGCCTGTTTTCTTTTTCAGCTTTCGTTCCAGCAACCCCAACAGAAAATCACTCACAATCGCCAAAAACGCGATCAGAAAACTCCCGCAGAATGTCATCGCCGTATCGTAGATCGTGATCCCTCTGTAAATTGCCACTCCTAATCCTCCTGCACCGATAAATGAAGCGATTGCCGACACCGAGATCGTCATAACGACCATATTTCTCACACCGGCGATAATCACGCCTGACGCCAGCGGAAGCTTGATTTCCGTCATGATCTGAAGCCGTGTGCTTCCCATCCCTTCTGCCGCCGCGACAACTTCTTCTCCAACTCCGGTAATCCCCGCATAAGTATTGCGTACCATCGGCATGATCCCGTAAATAGTCAGCGCCGTCACCGCCGTCTTATCGCCGATCCCCAAAACAGGAATCAACATTCCAAGCAGCGAGATCGCCGGAATCGTATAACAGATATTTGCAATGGTCAGAACAGGGGCAGCTGCTTTTTTATGCTCTGAAATAAAGATTCCCAAAAGAAGCCCTATAACTCCGGCGCACACAGCCGCGGTCAGCGCCAGCCCCACATGAGCTGCAAGCAGTTCCAAAAACCAGTCTTTTCTCTCCGCATACAGATGAATGACTTTTTGAAAAAACTCCACGCCTACTCCTCTCCAAGGCAGAACACCCGGTAAAATGTTTCAAGCGACTCAAACAATTCCCTCTTCGTCTGCTGTAGCTGCTTGATTTTCAAAACACTTCCGATCTCATCAAAAGCGAAATCGTTCTCCTCATGTTCTACTTTCAACTCCAAATTGCCATCTTCATCATATACAACCATAAGAATTCCGCCGACATCTTCCGTATACAGCACACACATGATCTGTAATTCCTGCCGTACCGCTTCAGGAAGAGACGCAAACTGCGGATTCAAATAAAATTTCTGCTCATATGCACTTGCTGCACAAAGCACGATCTCTTCATCCATATAAAACCTCTCTTTTTCAAACGTTCTCTCAACATCCGATCAGACTGTTCTGCCCGGACTGCTGCGTCTTTTCTTTCAAACACGCAAAATCTATACATATCCGTATACGCCTCTGACTGAAACTTCTCCGGCATAAATCGCTTCCTGCGTTCCGTCCTCCCGCCGCACGATCAGTTCTCCTTTTTTATTGATCCCCAATGCATGCGCTTTATATTCTCCTTTCGGAGTAAGCACGAGAACTTCTTTGTCCCGATTAACCAGCATCGACATATAAGAATCCATCAGTCCTGTCAGATCTTCCGTTTCAAGGAAGATACGGTAATTCTTCTCCAGACATTCCATGATCGATGCGATCACAGGCGCGCGCCTCACCGTATGCCCGCATTCCATGTAAAGAGACGTTGCGCGTTCTTTAATATCTTTCGGGAATTGTCTTGTATTGACATTAATCCCGACACCTACAGTCACATGATCGATATAATCAATCTGCGTACTCATCTCTGTCAGAATACCAGCCAGTTTTTTCCCATTGACAACAATATCATTCGGCCATTTGATCTGGATCTTCGAACAGATACTTTCTTCCTGCCTCAGACTTTGTTTTAACCCCTCCGCCACACTGCATGCCATCACAAGAGTCAGCATGGACGCCTTGTCCGGCGCAACTTCAGGCCTTAAAAGAATCGACATAAAAATCCCTGTTCCGGCAGGCGAATCCCATGACCGCCCTCTGCGTCCTCTTCCGGCAGTCTGCTCTTCTGCCACAACCAACGTTCCGGCAGGCGCTCCTTCGTCCCCGAGCTGTTTCACCCGCAGATTTGTTGAATCTGTCACCTGACAACAGACAATCTTCCTGCCTGCCCACTCGGTATGCATACAACTTTCCAGTTCTTCTTTCGTCAGCAGATCCGGAATTTCTACCATATGATAGCCTCTGTTTCGCACAGCCTCAACCTTATAGCCTTCTTCTTGAAGCTGTCGGATGACCTTCCAAACAGCCGTGCGCGACACGCCGAATTTTTCACAGATTTCCTGACCGGAAATATACCCGTTTGTCTCACGCAGCATTTTCAAAATTTCTGCTTTCATGTTCTCTCCATTTTTAACTTAAAGTGTTGCCGCCATGACCGCCTTAATTGTATGCATCCGGTTCTCTGCTTCATCGAACACTTTTGACTGTTCAGACTCAAACACTTCATCCGTCACTTCAATATCCGTAATTCCAAAACGCTCGCCGACTTCTTTTCCGACTTTCGTCTTCAGATCGTGAAATGCCGGCAGACAGTGAAGGAAGATCGCTTCCGGTTTCGCATTGCTCATCACTTCTTTTGTCACTTTATATGGAGACAACGCTTTGATCCGTTTTTCCCACACTTCGTCCGGCTCTCCCATAGATACCCAGACATCTGTGTAAATAATATCAGCGTCTTTCGTTCCTTCTTTCACATCGCTTGTCAATGTGATCGTCGATCCTGATGCCGCTGCATAACCGCGGCATTCCTCTACAAGTTCCTGATTCGGAAAATATTCTTCCGTCGTGCACGCAACAAAATCAAGTCCTAATTTCGCACAGGCAATCATAAGAGAATTTCCCATATTATAGCGGGCATCCCCCATATACACAAGTTTCAGTCCTTTCAGCTTTCCGAAATTTTCACGGATCGTAAGCATATCCGCAAGCATCTGTGTCGGATGATACTCATTTGTCAAACCATTCCAAACCGGAACGCCTGCATATTTCGCCAGTTCCTCGACGATCTCCTGTCCATACCCCCTGTACTCAATCCCGTCATACATTCTTCCCAGTACTCTCGCCGTATCTTTAATGCTTTCTTTCTTACCGATCTGTGATCCTGTCGGTCCGAGATAAGTAGAACCCATCCCAAGATCGTGAGCGGCAATTTCAAAAGAACTGCGTGTACGGGTACTGTCTTTTTCAAAAATCAGCGCTACATTTTTGCCTTTGTGCCATTCCGTCAGGATGCCCTGTTTCTTCTTCTCTTTCAGTTCTGCGGAAAGATCCAAAAGATATAAGATCTCTTCCGGTGTAAAGTCTTTCAGTGTCAAAAAATGTCTTCCTTTTAAATCCATTGTCTTTCCCTCTCTCTTCTTATTGATTTTTATTTTCTTTTGTTTTCTCTTTCTATCCTTTATCACTCTGTCTGCGTCTCTGCCTTCCAGCCTCAAACATGAGCACCGCCGAGGCAACCGCAGCGTTTAAAGATTCCGCCGATCCTTTCATCGGGATCAGGATCTTCCTGTCTGCACATGCCGCAGTTTCTTCCGTCAGTCCATTCCCTTCGTTTCCTATGAGAAACGCACATGCCGTTCGGTAATCTTCCTGATCATAATCTGTCTCGCCGCCCAGATGCGCCGCATAAATTTTAATCCCTGCCAGTTTCATCTCATTGATCGTTCCCGTCAGATCATCCGTATAAAGAAACGGAAGCCGTAAAACCGCTCCCATAGTCGAACGGATAACTTTCGGATTATACAGATCCACACAATCTTTACTCAACACGATACCCGTTGCCCCCGCAGCCTCTGCCGTTCGAAAGATCGTTCCTAAGTTCCCCGGATCCTGAATATTTTCCAGCACGAGCACATGAGGGTTTTCTCCCAAAACGTCTTCCATTGTATATTCCATCCTGCGCACAACGGCAAGAACTCCCTGC
The DNA here is from genome assembly GCA_905209865.1 of uncultured Lachnospiraceae bacterium. Taxonomy (GTDB): domain Bacteria; phylum Bacillota; class Clostridia; order Lachnospirales; family Lachnospiraceae; genus Mediterraneibacter. The sequence goes on along the minus strand of CAJLUP010000001.1, from coordinate 61,238 downwards.
GGAGTCTTTGTATCAGACACACGGGCAAACACCGGATCTGACATGACTTCCGCCGATTTTATGAACTGTTCGTTTTTTTCTTTCCTGCATTTTTTTTGAAAGCTTTCCGAAATATACAGCTTTACAATGCGTTCCTTTGGAATCTCGGCTGCCATTCGCGGGCCTTCGGCAATAAACACGCCTTCGGTTTCTCGTTCGCGGCTCTTTTTCTGAAGCCGAATCAATTCCTTCACTTGTATATTAGATGTACTTGTAATCATTTTATCACCTGTCGTTTCTATCTGTTCTTCGTATCAAATTTTTCAAGAATATCGTTGGAACCGATTACGATCAAGATCGTATTTTCCTGAAGATGTTCCTGCGGATCGATCGCCACTTCGATCTTTCCGTTCTTAATTATACCGACAACATTGATCCCCAGACGTTCCCTTATGCCAAGATCAACAAGACTCTTGCCGATCCAGTTCTTTGGCACAACGATCTCTACCATACTGTAATCGTTCGAAAGAGATATCCAATCCACAAATTCTTTCGACACAAGACTTTTTGCCACACGGCTTCCCATCTCGATCTCAGGATACACGATGCGGTCTGCCCCGACCCTTTGCAGAATCGCTCCCTGGAGCTTATCTTTCGCCTTCGCCACTACAAGTGGAATTCCCATTTCCTTGCAGAGCATCGTCGCCATAATACTCGCCTCCAGACTTTCCGAAGTGGCAATGACAACGCCGTCTAAATTCCGTCCTCCAAGAGACTGTAACGCATCAGGATCTGACACATCTGCCTTAACTGCATAAGAAACTTTATCGGCGATCTCCTGCACCTTTTCATAAGATTCGTCTACTGCCAGCACATCGCATCCCATATTTTCTAATGTAAGAGCCACACTCGAGCCAAAACTTCCAAGTCCCAGCACTGCAAACTGTCTATTCATAATCTGTCTCCCTTCGTTTTCATGCATCATCCTCTTTTATCCGTCTTCTATCCAAGCATTACATTTTCTTCCGGCAGTTCTCTAAACTGTGAATCCCTGTCACTTCGTCCTGATAACAGCAGCGCCATCGTCAGCGGTCCGATCCTGCCGACATACATAAGGATCATAAGGATCACATGACTGCCCCTGCTCAAAACCGGGGTAAGATCAGCCGTCAATCCGACTGTCCCCATTGCAGACGCCGCCTCATATGCCAGATCAAGAAAATCAACTCCCGGTTCAAAAATCGTAAGAGCCGTAATTCCCGTCATCAAAAAGATCAAAGTTACCATCGTGATCGTAATTCCCGATCTGACAATATTGTTATCAATCTTTCTGTCAAAACACTCCGTATCCTTTCTGTTTTTCAGCACACAGAGAACCGTAAGCAAAAGCATCGCGATCGTCGTTGTCTTAACGCCTCCGGCCGTACCTGCCGGAGATCCTCCGATAAACATAAGCATGCATCCCAAAAGCTTGGAACTTTCCCGCAAAGCGCCCTGCGGCACAGTGGCAAACCCTGCCGTTCTTGTCGTAACCGACTGGAACAGCGACGCCATCATCTTCTCAAACAGATTCATATTTCCTATCGTTTCCGGATTGTTGAACTCAAGGAGGAAAAAACCGAGAGTTCCGCATAAGAGCAGCATCCCCGTCATCACAAGTACGATCTTGCTCTGCAAACGAAGGCGGGTAAACATCCATTTCAACGGTCGTTTCTTCATTCCCCACAGCTTTCTTGCATTGACCGCAATATCATGCCATACCGGAAAACCAAGTCCTCCCATAACGATCAGAAACATTGTTGTAAAATTAATAAGCGGAGATCCAGCATATTGAATGAAACTGGTACTTCCAAGAATATCGATCCCCGCATTACAAAATGCCGAAATCGAATGGAAGATCCCATAACCGATCCCCTTTATAAAGCCAAATTCCGGGACAAACCGGATCGCAAAAAGTACTGCGCCGATCCCCTCCACCAAAAACGTTCCTTTTAAAATGCGGATTATAAATCTTACAAGTCCCGAGAGCGTATCCAGTCCATATGCCTGCCGTATCGTGATCCTGCCTTTCATATTGATTCTTTTTCCTAATAAAAGAAAAAACGCGGACATACATGCGATCACCCCAAGTCCGCCGACCTGTATCAAAAGCAGCAGGATCAGCTTTCCCAGCAGCGTAAACTGCTCTGCCGGAACTACGGTCATAAGACCCGTAACACACACGCCGCTGACAGACGTAAACAATGCATCGATAAATTCAATCGGTTTTTGATTACAGACCGGAAGGCTAAGCAGTATTCCTCCTCCGAGGATCACACCGAAAAAGCCCATTGCTACAGTCTGCACTGTATTTAACTTCAATTTTCTCGGACTCTTTTTCCCTTTTTCCATTTTTCAAAATCACCCTTTGATCTTAATCTGTCTTCCCCTATATCCGGCATCCATCTTATCATGTCCGCCGTTTCTCTTTTGACTTCTATATGATACACGCATTTATCAACATTTACAATAGAAAAGGAGCTCCGAAAACGAAACTCCTTTTTGCCCGCTGTAAATGCAGATTTCTTTTTATTTCTCGCACGATTATACTTTAAAGCGATAACCGACGCCCCATATCGTTTCAATATACTGCGGATGCGACGTATCGTATTCGATCTTCTCGCGGATCTTCTTAATATGAACCGTCACGGTAGCGATATCTCCGATCGATTCCATATCCCAAATCTCGCGGAACAATTCTTCTTTCGTATACACATGGTTCGGATGACTTGCTAAAAATGTAAGCAGATCGAATTCCTTCGTCGTAAACGACCGTTCTTCTCCTCCGACCCAAACCCGTCTCGCTGTTGTATCGATCTTCAGTCCGCGGATCTCAATAACTTCATTTTCTTCCGCATTGCTGTTGATCAGACGTTCATATCTGGCAAGATGTGCTTTCACACGCGCCACGAGTTCGCTGGGACTAAATGGCTTTGTCATATAATCGTCCGCGCCAAGACCAAGTCCCCTGATCTTATCAATATCATCTTTTTTCGCAGAAACCATAATGATCGGAGTATTCTTCTGATCTCGTATCTGACGGCAGATCTCAAAACCGTCAACACCCGGAAGCATCAGATCAAGAATAATCAGATCGAAATCGCCTCCAAGCCCTTTTTGCAGTCCCAGTTCTCCGTCGTTCGCCACTTCCACTTCAAAATTACTCAGCTCAAGATAATCCTTTTCAAGGTCTGCAATACTTTCTTCATCTTCCACGATCAAAATACGCTTACTCATCAATCGATACCTCCTGATATTTTCTGATTACAAAATACATTGTTGTTCCGGCGCCCTCTTCACTGGTCGCCCATATATTGCCTCCGTGCTCTTCCACGATCTTCTTCACGATCGAAAGCCCGATTCCGCTTCCTCCCTTTGATGAATTTCTGGAAGCATCCGTCCGGTAAAAGCGATCAAAAATGTACGGCAGATCCTTCGCCGCAATGCCCTTGCCGTTATCGCCTAATTCAATCTGAATAAAATCACCGACATCTTTTACTTCCATCGTAACCTTTCCGTTCGGTTTATCCATATATTTTAAAGAATTAGACACAATATTGTTAATAACTCTTCTAAGCTGCTCCGGATCAACGATCACTTTACAGTCTTCTTCCATGTCGTTTCGATAGGTAAACTCTACCCCCTTCGACTCAAGCTCCATGTGAAGATCCTCTCCGCAGTCTCCGAAATAATCTTTCGCAGATATTGTCGTAAAATTATACGGGATACGGTTCGTATCGATCTTTGAATAAAGAGTCAGCTCATTAATAAGCAGATCCATCTCATTTGCTTTATTATAGATTGTCTTAATGTATCTGTCCATCTTTTCCGGTGTGTCGGCAACCCCGTCCATGATGCCTTCTACATATCCTTTTATGGCAGTGATCGGCGTCTTCAGATCATGAGAAATGTTACTGATCAGCTCTTTGTTCTCCCTGTCAAATGCTACTTTTTCTTCTGCATTGGCTTTCAGCCTGAGCCTCATTTCCTCAAAGTCCTGACAGAGCTGCCCGATCTCGTCGTCTGATTCCTGCCTGATCTCAAAATCAAGGTTGCCCTCTTTGATATTTCTTGCCGCCTTTTGAAGTTTTGCCAAAGGAAGCGAAACCGAACGGTAGATCCAATAGATCAGCATCGTCGTCGTAATAAATACAACGATCATATAAAGCTGCTGAAGTTCTCCCACCTCCCGCGGTGCAAATGTATGCATCACGACCGTCATAAAGATCATAGGCAGGATCATAACAGACATAAATGCCACGATCAATTTTGTCTTAAGTTTCATAAGCGCTCCTCCCAAAACAGATTCTCGCTTTCGCGTGATAATATTATTATACCGTCATGACACTGCTTCTTCAACGAAACTTTTTATAAACAAAGCCTGCCCCGCCTTTTTTCACCTTGTCTTCAAAATTCACTTCTTCAAAAAAAGAAACCGCCGCCCATTCATGCTCTCCATGTCCGGGCAGCGGCCTTGCTGCATTTCACATGCTGCAACCGTTTTTGGTCTACGACTAAAGATATTTTTTCAGATCGTCAACTTTATCCAGTTTTTCCCACGGAAGTTCAACATCCAATCTTCCGAAATGTCCATACGCCGCAGTCTGTTTGTAGATCGGTCTGCGCAGATCCAGCATTTTAATAATTCCTGCCGGACGGAAATCAAAGTTCTCACGGATGATCTCTACAAGTTTTGTATCCGAAACCTTTCCCGTACCGAATGTATCTACCGATACAGATGTCGGCTGTGCTACGCCAATCGCATAGGAGAGCTGAATCTCACAACGTTTCGCCAGTCCTGCCGCCACGACATTCTTCGCCGCATAACGTGCTGCATATGCCGCAGAACGGTCAACCTTCGTGCAGTCCTTTCCCGAGAAAGCGCCGCCGCCGTGGCGCGCCATTCCGCCGTAAGTATCAACGATGATCTTGCGGCCCGTCAAACCGCTGTCCCCATGAGGTCCTCCGATTACAAAACGGCCTGTCGGATTAATGAAAAATTTCGTTTCATCATCTGTCATATGCGCCGGAATCATTTCATCAAAGACATATTTCTTAATATCTTCATGGATCTGTTCCTGCGTCACTTCCGGGTCATGCTGCGTAGAAAGAACAACCGCATCCAGACGTTTTGGAACACCGTTCTCATCATATTCCACAGTTACCTGTGTTTTCCCATCCGGACGAAGGTACGGCAGTGTTCCGTTCTTTCTCACTTCTGTCAGACGGCGCGCAAGTTTATGTGCCATTGCCACCGGGTACGGCATATATTCTTCTGTTTCATCGGATGCATAACCGAACATCATTCCCTGATCTCCTGCTCCGATCGCTTCAATATCATCTTCTGACATTTTATGCTCTTTTGCTTCAAGCGCTTTGTCAACGCCCATTGCAATATCTGAAGACTGCTCGTCGATCGTTGTGATCACACCGCACGTATCCGCATCGAATCCGTATTTTCCTCTCGTATATCCGATCTCACGAACTGTATCGCGCACAATCTTCGGAATATCTACATATGCCTTTGTCGTGATCTCACCCATAACCATTACGACGCCTGTCGTACAACATGTCTCACAGGCAACACGGCTCATCGGATCTTGCTCCATAAGCGCGTCTAAAATCGCATCCGAGATCTGATCGCACATCTTATCCGGATGTCCTTCTGTAACTGACTCAGAAGTAAATAAAATCTTTTCTCTTTCCATAACCGTTCTCCTTTCATCCACTTTCTCTATTTCTTTATGATCAAGAAAGAATTCTGCCTGCAGAATTCTCCGCCTGCGGCGGGTTGCTTCAGCAACATAATTCCTATCCGCCGCAGTGCAATCCTCGCGGAGCGTTTTTATTTCACGGAACACAGTTCCTATGAAATAAAAACAGCCCGCAAAAGCGGACTGTTTCTCTATCACAACAATCCTCTTATTGTTCGATGACTCGCTCAGGTTGGCACCTTCCTGCTCAGGGGTTGCCGCAGCTTCTCAGATCCTTTGTATCTCCACTGCTCTGAATAAGAGAAAGTATTTTTATTCAATTATTTGTTCCAAACAAGACTTTACAATGTACATACAGAAATGTCAATGCTTTTCTTCATTTTTCCACAGAAGTTCTCACTTTCATCTCCCTGCTTCCGGTCAGATTCTGAAGCCACACTCCCTTTTTCACCATGACCGCGCCCGCAATACATTTCAGCCACTCTCCAATCTGCATCGCGCTGTAAACAGCCCACGGAGCAAGACTTGTGTATCGGCACAAAACAAAAACGACCGGAACGTTCACGCACCAAAGGAATACACAGTCAAAGAAAAAAGTAATCCCTGTTTTTCCGCCTGCCCGAAGCGTAAAGTAAGCGGCATTCAAAAACGCATTCTGCGGGGTAAACACCGCCTGCGCCAAAATAAGCCCCATCGCCGCCGTACGCACAGCATTTGTCGTATTATAAATCCGCGGGAAAAACGGTGCGCAAAGAAACAGTAAGACAGATACTGTAAAACTGATAAAAATGCAACACGCAATCATCTTATTATCCGTATCCCTTGCCTTTTTCATATCTCCGGATCCAAGAACCTGCCCTACTATAATAGCCACCGATTCTCCCATCGCCGCAAAAATAACACTGAAAAGGTTATTGATCGTATCTGCAATATTCATTGCCGCAATTACCGTCAAACCTCTCACCGAATAATTTTGCACCAGCACGGCCATCCCAAAAGACCACAACGCCTCGTTCAGCAAAAGCGGCATTCCCTTCACAAAATATTTTTTCACAAGATGGCTGGGGATGGACATTGTTCTGTAAATGCCTTTCATATATGTATTTGTTTCAGTATGAGTATGCGCCCAAATCACAACGGCCGCCGCCTCTACATAGCGAGACATTACGGTCGCCACAGCAGCCCCAGCCACACCGAGCCTTGGAAATCCAAACTTTCCATATATAAGCAGATAATTCAAAATAAGATTAACTGCCACCGCCATGATTCCGGCTTTCATAGGCACAACTGTTTCTCCGCATTCGCGCATCGTACTTGCATAGATCTGTAAGATCATAAACGCCGGAAAATACAGTAGAACAATCCTCATATACGCCATACCGTACTTCAACGTCGCTCCTGAACTACCACCGTTCTCCCCAGTCAAATACAAAAGAATCAGTTCTTTTCCAAAAAATAAAAAAACAAAAACGGCGCCGACAGTAATGATCAGCGCCAGCCAAAACTTATAGCGAAACGTACTGCGTATTCCCTCGTCATTTTTCTGTCCAAAATATTGCGCGGTGAAAATTCCCACCCCGGCAACCCCGCCAAAAATACACAGATCATACACAAAAATAATCTGATTGACAATCGAGACTCCCGACATTTGCTCTGTCCCAAGTCTTCCGACCATAATGTTATCCAGCAGATTCACAAAATTCGTAAGTCCGTTCTGCACCATGATCGGAATCGCGATCGCCATAACCATTGTATAAAAAGCCTTGTTTCCGATATATTTTTCTTTTATTTTTTTCATATCATTTTATACACGCATATACTGTGCCTTGCGCAGATTGTCAATCATCTGTTCGCTCACCTCATATCCGTCTTCCCTGCATGCCAGTATAATTCCGCCCGCAGACGGCAGAAGACACGGTTCTGTAAAAACGCATGAAACGTCCTGAAGTTCTTTTTCCATAGTTTCTTTTATATATTTCATCGCTTTGAACACGCCGCCTGAATAAGACACATAGACCGGAGTATCAAAATGTCCGTTTCGGTATACGCCTTTTACAACCTTTGCAAGTTCACGAGCCGCACTTTTGAAAATATCTGCCGCAGCAGCGTCGCCTTGTTCCGCAAGCTCATATGCATCCTTAGACATAGAAGCCAGCTTATCCCGTTCCCCTTTCCACTCGTTAATGACGAGCTTAAGAATGTCTTCAGGACACGCAAGATGATATTTTGTTAAAATGTAATCAAACATAGCGGTTTTTTCTTCTCTTCCATCCGCCTGCATCGTAAAATGCCGGATCAACTGACATCCGATCCAGTAACCACTGCCTTCATCTCCTCCAAAAAGATGATGCCATCCTCCGCTTCGCACATAACGTCCGTCTTTATCAAACCCAAGGCCGATCGATCCCGTTCCTGCAATAACGTGAATCCCCTGTTTCCCAAGAAGCGATCCCGCCAGCGCATTTTCCGTATCGTTACCTAGTGTTATCGCCATTCTCGGAAACGTTTCCTGCACAAGACGTGTGAGAATCGGCACATCCGACGGGATATCCTTAAAACCTGCGATTGCTATAAAACTATGTGTAATCTCACTTTGTGCAATCCCGGCCTGACAGCAGATCTGCAAAATGCCGTCTTTTAACACTGACAGAACATGATCGATCCCATTCACCATATAATTGCCCGGACCTAATGTACACGCAGCCTCCAATTCTCCCGTCTCACGGCATAAGAGGAACGCCGTCTTCGTTCCGCCGCAGTCAACGCTTAAATACCGTCTCATCTCACACCTCCCGCAAATCTGCTTTCGTCAAGGGAAAGAACCTTACACGCATTTTTGTAGTAAATTTTTCTCAATATTTCGTCCTCCAGTCCGATCCCATAGATCGCCCATCTTCCCTGACCCGGAAGTTCTCCTTCCGGCTGATACGGAAAATACTCGTCTTTCGTCTCAAAGAAACGATAATAAATCTTATGACATCCCATACTAAGCGGCGTACAGTCTGTACCGAACAAGATCCGATCCTGATGCTTCACAAAAAACTCCCGCGCGCTGTAAGGCACTCGTCCAATCTCCGCCAGACGCGCCGCAACATCAATATACATATTCGGATATTTCTCCAGCTGCGCGCTCACCCAACCCAAATCTTCCGCATAACTTCCGACATGAGCGATCACAAACGTTGTTTTCGGATGGCTGCGCACTGTATTCTCCTGCATTTGCATAAGTTCTTCAAAGCTCATATATGTTTCACGATCTGAAAAATCCCACTCCGGACAGACATCAAGCTCTTCCCAGCGTTCATTCCTCTCACTCTTCGGAGTAAAAAACGCCGCCGGATCGGCAATATGCATCAATACCGGAATATGCAGTTTTGCCGCCGTATCATAGATGATATCAAAACGAGGATCATCTGTACGGATCGGCTTGCCGTATTTATCCCGCTTCCACAGCGAAAGATCTTTCCACAACTTAATTCCCCGACAGCCCTGTCTGTACGATTCTTCTATAACCGTTTCTGTCCTATTACAAAAATCAGGCTCATCATATGCAGAAAAATCAAGCTGCATAAAATTGAAAAACATTTCCTCGAACCCTTCTTGTTTCTTTTGCATCTTTTTCAGTTCTTGTCCGAAATAGCCATCCATGTTTACAGCGCATACAACGCCGGATTCTTTCAGTTCCCTTACATACTCCTGCGTATCATACTCTGTTTCATACGATTCCCCTAACAGCATTTTTCCCATGTGCATATGAAAATCTATCACCGGATATGCCGGCTTATCAATTTCCGTCTTTTTCAGCACTGCGGCACAGACAGGATCAAACTTTTCTAATTCCATGCAGGATCACCCCCTTTGATTTTATCTTTATAATTCTCTTTTGATATATTTTACGTTATTTCATTCCCGTCATCGTAATTCCTTTAATGAACTGCTTCTGGAAGATAATAAATACGATTGACGCCGGAATCATAATAAGAGAGGCCGCAGCCATCGTCGCCGAAAGATCTGACAAATGCTGCGTTGAAAAATACGACATCGCAAGCGGCAGCGTCATATTTTCCGAACTGTTCAAATAGATCAACGGTGTCTGATAGTCATTCCAAAGTCCCAAAAACGTAAAGATCGTCAAACTTCCAAGCGCCGGGCGTATCCCCGGGAGCACGATTTTCCTATAGATCGTAAAAGGTCCTGCATTATCGAGCATCGCACACTCAAAAAGTTCCTTCGGCATATCGTCAATAAACTGTTTGCACAGAAAAATTCCAAATGCATTCACAAACGTAGGCACAACAAGCGAAATGATCTTATCATACCATCCCAGCTTTGAGATAAGCAGAAAATTCGGGATCATCATCGCCGCTGTCGGCATCATCATTGTGATCAATATGACATAAAACAACGCTTTATTCAATTTGAATCTGTATTTCGATAACACGAATCCGATCAAAGAACTTGTAAACAAAACAACAATCGTATCTATAATCGTCACAAAAAGCGAGTTTGCCATCCACCTGAAAAATGGGGACTCGGTCAACACTTTCACATACCCGTCAAGTGTAAACTGCTTCGGCAGCATATTCGTAGGTTCCAGCAAAATCTCTTTCGTTGATTTAAACGAATTAGAAAGCATCCAAAAGTACGGCGCAAGAAACAGAATTGCTGCCAAAAACAAAATCACAAATGAAATGATTCTTAATTTTCTGTTCTTTTTGTCTTTTAACATTTTCATAACTACGCCTCCTAATATTCCCAGTCTACCGAGCTCTTCTTCTGTTCGATCAAAGACAGCGTCATGATAATAACAAACAGCACAAGCGAAACGGCAGATGCATATCCCATATCTTTATATTCAAACGCCATCTTATAAATATATCTTGAGAGCACAAGTCCCGAATTTTGAGGTCCGTCTTTTAAAATGAGTACCGCAAACTGTGCAAACATCTGGAAATGTGAAATCAATGTTTGTACGATCACAAACTGAAAACTTCTTCCAAGCAGCGGCCATGTAATCTTACGGAATTTCACCCATTCGCTCGCCCCATCCAGATCTGCTGCTTCATATACATAAGAAGGGATTCCGTCTATTCCTGCTGAAAACAAAATAATATTATATCCGACATCCACCCAAATGGTATAAATAATCAGAGAGATCATGACTACTTTCGGATCTCCGAGCCAGTTGATCGAATCGATCCCTATTTTATTAAGCGCCACATTCAAAAATCCGGTTGTCGTTGGAAAGATTGAACGAGAAAATACAACAGAGGTTGCAACCATAGGCGCAATACACGGAAGGAAAAATACCATCCTGAAAAAACTTCTTACCTTATTCGATTTGAACCATGAGATCATCTGTGCAACGACAAGAGCGATCCCGATATTTAAAGTAACTGTAACAAGTACAAATACTAACGTATTAATAAGTGCCTTACGAAAATCCGCGTCCTGAGCAAGCCTCACAAAGTTTTCTAGTCCTATAAATTTATTATCCGAACTAAGTGGATTATAGTTAAAGAACGAAATCACAAGGCCGATCACGATTGGGATAACAATAAATATAAACATATGCAGCATAGCCGGTATCATAACCGTCCCTACAAACTTTTTGTTTTTCATGGCGTACCCCCTTGTGAATCAGGCTGCCGCTTCACATCTGTTGCTCTCGTCTTTCATAGTTCTTCTCATGTCTGATCTGCGACAGCCGATATACATTACTCTAATATTCCATTCAGTTTCTCATTCATATCTGTCATTGCCGCATCAATCGAGTCATATTTACCTGAGCAATATGCGACAAATGTATTATTGATCGTTTCTTTCAAACGGTCTGTATTAAAGCTTCCGATAAATTGTCCCTGATCGAGAATTCCGACAAGAATGTCCGCATACGGAACTTCTTTCTTATATTCTTCGCTCTGAGCCAGACTCTTTTTCGCCGGGATCTGTGTACAGCGGATATTATGCTCTAACATAACATCATCCTGATACAGATACTCAAGGAATTTTATCGCCGCTTCCTGCTCTTTACAGCTTGCACTGACTGCCAGAGACCATCCGTTTTCTGAAGCAAATTTTTGATTGTTTCCATACTGAGGCATTGCAACATAATCAAAATCTGTACCGAGTTTTAATCCAAATGACTGCTCACCTTCCGAAATCGTCCACGGACCGCGTGGAACCATCATATTTCTTCCTGCATATAACTGCTGATAACCTTCCATATCGGCTCCGCCTGTCAGACCTTCAAGATCTGTAACTTTGTCTTCTGTTACCATCGTCGCAAGTTCGTTAAAAGCAGTCTTAGCTGCATCTGTCGTTACGTCGAATTTCCCGTCATCCGTCATATAATCCGCATCCTGCTGAAGTATAAAAGCAAGGAAATAATACGGTACGGAATCCCAGTTAACAAAATCAAATCCTTTGCACTGGAAAATATTTCCGTCATGTTCTGTTCCTTTTATAGCCGTTTCTCTAAGCTCCGCCCATGTCGTCGGAACAGTAAGCTCCTTCGCTTCTAAAAGCGCATCGTTTACAAGCATTCCACCGTACTCAATATTATACTCTAACGGGATACCGTACATTTTATCTTCATACTCAAGCGCTCCATATGTCGGCGCATAATTTTCTTCCCGCACTTTTTCTGCCATTTCCTCAGGCAATTCCATCAATGTTCCGTAAGGAGTGAAGTCTAACGCCCAGCCTCCCCACAATTCATAAATATCAGCTCCGCCTTCTCCATCGATCAAAGCCGTCTGCACTTTCGATTCAAACTCGTCATACGGGAACGTCTCAAGTTTAATGTGAATTCCCTTGTTTTGGGCTTCAAATTCTTTGATTGCGTCCTCATATGCCGCATTCCACGGTTCATTGATATGACTCCACATTGTCAGCGTAACATCATCTTTTCCCGCCTTATCTTCTCCGCCGCCTGAACATCCTACCGCTGAAAATACCATAACTCCGCATAATATTAAACTAACGATTCTCTTTTTCATGTAGCACCTCCATATTTATTTTCAAGGATTTAAAATAACCTAAGTATTCTGCATTTTTATCAAGCATTTCCTGAACCATGTTCTGAATTTCATCCATACTGCACACCGCGCTTGTAAGCGGATCATATAAAACAGCCTGAAATACAAGATTCGGATCTCCTTCAATAGCCGCTTTCACAGCCAGATCTTCAATCAGCGCCGAGTTGTTTACGAGCACTGCAAGGTGGTCGGGAAGCGTGATCTGTTTGATCGGAACAATCCCTTCTTCTGTTGCGACCGTCGGAACTTCCACACATACTCCCTGTTTTACATTCGTGATGTAGCCGTGGTTTTTCAGGTTTCCGTTAAAGAAATAAGGTGTATGATCGCCAAATACCGCATTGAAAATATTGGAAGCATATTCTTCTCCTCTTTCAAGTTCCACCTCGCCATTTTCAAGCCAGTCTGTATACTCCTTCTCCCATGTGTCTTCCCGTCCTAAATATTCATCCAAGATGTATCCGTATGCACCCGGATTCCATCCTGTTCCGTGAGTACAATATTTTTCGATCAGATCCGGACGTTTTCTGAACCACGCGACATACTCTGAATTATGTCCTGACGACTCGGTATTAAAGTATCCTAATTTCTTAAACATTTCGATTCTGACAGGTTCTTCAGCAGCCACTTCCTCTCTTTCAATCGCCCTGTAAAGCTCCGGGTAAGCGTCTTTTCCATCCACTTTAAAATCAAGATAAAATGCCTGATGATTGATTCCCGCACATGTGTAGCGAACCTGTTTATCTTCCGCTCCGATCCATTTTGCAAGCATTTCCGCTGTTCCCTGTACGCTGTGGCACAATCCTGTAATATTCATATCAGACATCGACTGCAGATAACTTACAAGCATTGCCATCGGATTTGTGTAGTTAAGAACTACCGCATTCGGACATACTTCTTCACAATCTCTGATAATATCAAGAAGTACCGGAGCGGTTCTTAAAAACCGGAATATACCGGATGGACCGCGCGTATCTCCTACGCAGATATCGACATTATACTTTTTCGGAATTTCGATATCATGCCGCCAGACTTCTACACCTCCCTGCAAAATTGTAATCAGAACGCCATCCGCATCTTTCAACGCTTCTTTCCGATCCTGCGTTCCCTTTACTGTTGCCGGATAATTGCCCGCGTCAACAATCTTCTGTACTCCTCTTACCGCATATTCAAGGCGCTTCGGATCAATGTCCATCAACATCAATTCCGCATCCCGAAACGCCTCGAATGTAAGAATGTCTCTTACAAGGTCTTTGGTAAAATCCAGAGATCCTGCTCCTATAAATGTAAATTTTTTCATGCTGCACCTCCGTTTACTAAACATTATGTCTTTGTTTATCTAAATCATAATATTTGTTTACCTGATTTTCAAGTAATTTTCACAAATTATTTTATTTTTGTCTGATTTTTATAGTTATTTTAACCTATTTTGTTTACTAAACTTTCTTTTTTGTTGATAATTTACATAATTTTTTTATTTACATAATTAATTTTTTGTGCTATTATGTTTACTAAACAAGGAGGGGATCTTATGGCTACAATTCGAGAAGTTGCAAAAGCAGCAAATGTTTCTATTACTACTGTTTCCAAAGTTCTTTCTGACGATCCTGATTTTCGGGTAAGTCAGGCAACAAAAGAAAGGGTTCTTAAAACAGTAGAAGAACTTCATTATCAATATACAGGAAAAAAGAGTCAGATCCACATCGGCTGTATCATGTCCTTAACCTATAGTTACTCTGACCCTTATTTCAACGATATTCTTGGTGGTATTCAATCTTATTGCGCCTCACATAACGCATTTATTTCGTTAATCGTAAGCTATGCTCAACTGCAAGATATGACTCCCGGACTGAAAAAACAGCTTGCGGAGCTGGACGGGCTGATCATCACAGAACTTCCTCCGGGAACGCTTGATTTTATTACAAGCCTGAACAAAAAACTCATATTCATTGACAATTACATTAACGGATACTGCAATGTAGGTTACAATACCGTATATGCAAACCAGCTGGTCTTCAATCATATTATCGACTGCGGTTACAGAAAAATTGCCTATATCGGAGGGCCTTCCAACTCATCCCTGTCCTCAGACTTCGACTCCTGCTGCCGCATGATGATCTTGCGGGAAACGCTTCGCGAAAACAAGATCCCCTATGACCCTGAGCTGATCTACAACTGTAACTGGGATTCAAAGACATGTGCCGCTCAAGTAAAAGAGCTTTTAACAAAGCATCCCGAAACAGAGGTGATCTTCGCCGGTTCAGATTCTCTGGCGATCGTCGTCCTCTCTCAATTAAAAGATTTAGGCTTAAAATGTCCTCAGGATATCGGAGTTGTCGGATTTAACGATATCGCTCTTTCTAAAAACTTCTCACCGGCGCTGACAACGATCCGTCTGCCTTCCGCCGAGATGGGAAAACTATCCGCCGAAGTATTGATCCGGCAGATCAAAAGCAATACCGTCTTAAAACAGCAGCTCCTTCTTCCCGTCGAATTAAAAGTGCGAAAATCGACTCGAAAAATCCGCTGAAACAATGTGAATTTTACACTGTAAAAGAACAAAAGGCAGGATCGACTTATTCCGATCCTGCCTAAATCTTTAACCAACTTTCAATTTGAACTTCTGAATCTCTTTTTCACTGGATACCCGCTCAATCATACCGCCGAGACTTCTAAGCTTCTCTTCAAAACGTTCATACCCTCTCTGAATATAAACGATATCATCGACGATCGTAATTCCTTCCGCCGCCAACCCGGCAATACAAAGTGCTGCGCCAGCGCGAAGATCCGGCGCACTCACACGAGCCGCAGAAAACTTCTCAACCCCTTCGATTGTCGCGGAATTTCCTTCCACTTTCACCTGTGCGCCCATGCGCGCCAATTCTCCAAGATATTTAAACCTGTTTTCAAAAATACTTTCCGTAATCGTACTTGTTCCTTGCGCCAATGCAAGCGTCACTCCGATCTGAGGCTGCATATCCGTCGGATATCCCGGATACGGAAGTGTCTTCACTTGTGTACATCTCAGACGTTTTTTCGCAACAACGCGAACCGCATCGTCAAATTCTTCCACTTCGCATCCAATATCTACTAATTTTGAGATCGTAGCATCAAGATGCTTCGGAATTACATTCAGCACCGTCACATCCCCTTTTGTAGCCGCCGCTGCAAACATAAACGTACCTGCTTCGATCTGATCCGGAATAATAGAATATTCTGTCTTATGAAGCGATCTCACGCCGCGGATCTTAATTACATCCGTGCCCGCACCTCTGATATTGGCGCCCATGCTATTCAAAAAGTTCGCCACATCAACAACATGCGGCTCTTTCGCCACATTCTCCATGATCGTCAGACCCTCGGACATAGCCGCCGCCATCATCACATTGATCGTCGCTCCAACTGTCACAACATCAAAATATAAATGTGTTCCCCGAAGCTTCTCCGCCTCGGCAACAATCTTACCATGTTCAATATCAACATCTGCTCCGAGCGCCCGGAAACCTTTAAGATGCTGATCGATCGGTCTGCTGCCGATATTACATCCCCCCGGAAGCGCAACTTCCGCTCTCTTATACTTACCGAGAAGCGCCCCTAACAGATAATAAGAAGCCCTGATCTTCTTAATGTAATCATACTCTATATTAAAATCACCAATCGTACTTCCGTTGATCTTCACTGTATGACGATCGATCCTCTGCACCATAGCGCCGATCCCGTCAATGGCTTCCAACATCACATTTACATCATTCACATCAGGCAGATTCTCAATCTGAACAGTCTCATCCGTCATAATCGCTGCTGCTAAAATTGCAAGAGCCGCATTTTTTGCACCGCCGATCTCTACTTCGCCGACAAGCGGATTGCCACCTTTTATGATATATTGTTCCATATCACACCTCTATTTAGATTTTATTATCATACTTGTACTTTTTTGTACATTTCTCTATATTCTGTCTATCTCTATATTCTATATATTTGTGTTGATTTCAGTCTGTCGTGTCTATTCTAACACATATTTAACTTTTTTTAAATCCCAAGTTTTTGCCAAAACACTATTCTAGTGCGGTTTCCTATACATTGTCAAGTTTTTTTACTTCTGCCAGAACATTTTCAATCGTATCTTCTATCTGACATCCGTCTTCACAGATTGTAATGTCTGCATATTTTTCAAAATATTTCACGCGCTCTTCATAGAGATCTCTCAGCGTCTGTCCGTCCCGCAGGACAACCCCCCGCTTCTTCGGACTGCGTATCCTCTTCTTTATTGTCTGATAAGATGCTTTCAAATATACAATCGTTCCGATCTTTTTGTAATGTTCCATTGCCTCTTCACAGTAGATCACGCTTCCGCCCGGAGAAATAACTGCATTTTCCGCATTTACATCTGCATTCACCCTGTTTTCGATCTCAATAAAGCCATCGTCTCCCACCTCGGCTATAATCTCGCACAAAAGCTTATTCTCCTGTTCCTGAATCAAAAGATCCGTATCGATAAACTGCATTCCGAGACGTTTGGCCACAACAATACCGACTGTACTTTTGCCGACTGCAGGCATCCCTATAAAAATCAAATTTTTCTTCATATGTATTCTCCGCCTTATTTTATTCCCCTTCTGTATACATTGCTATATCTTTCTTATTTTATCACATTCCGTCCTATTAGTAAATCAAGACAGACAGCTTGAAAATTTCTGTAAAATATCCCTAAATTTTCACGATTAATACCCCTCAAATTTCAGCTAAAACGCATTTTCTCCAATCAATCCCATCTACATTTTGCAAAATTTGCATAAAGCAAATCACCCTATTTAAAAAGTCGGTGACAGCACCTTCGATGATCGCACCGCCGTTTATACAGTTCCTGAAACAGCATTACTTCTACCAAATCCCGCAGATTTTGCATCTCCAGCTTCGCATTTTCTGCGGTATCTGCATCCTCCGCTTCTGTATCTCCCCCATCTTCCCTGCAAATATGCTCATACCGCCGGACATTATCACACACCCGCGCACACATCAGCTTTAGCTGAAGCTTATCGGGATACATATCATACACCATGCTGTTTTCATATTCCATTCGATCGCACTCTTCTTCTACATAAGGAAGAATCCGTTTCGGGATCTTCGGATACATACTTTTTAAATATTCAAAATCCATCCGCTCCACCCTCTCATCATCAAAGGAAAAAGGCATCGGATAAGCCATATAATAAGGCAGTTTTTCGTTCATCTTTCTCACTCCCGGACTGATATTATATGGGTACTATATGTAAAATCATGCAAAAATGTGACAATCCAAAATATTGCACCACGCAAAACAGCCCGTTCCACGATTCTGACAGTTCTCTGCCATACTCGTAAAATGGGCTGCTTTTCTTATACTCACACCATCCTTTGGCGCATCACTTTCTGTCTTCTCTTTTAATCGCTTTCCCGAAGAACACGCTGTACTTCAAGACGAGTTTCGCCGATCCCGATAATATCATCCCTTTGGATCTCCATCGGATGATCGATGCGGACGCCATTCAAATATGTACCATTTCGTGAATCCTCATCTTTTATATACAATTTGTCGTTCTTATGCAAGATCACACAATGGAGCTTGGAAACTCTGCCGTCGGATGTGATCGGAAGATATTTTTCGTACATGCTTCCATCTTTTCCCCTGCCGATCCCAATATTATCACAAAACGTAAAACTATACTTCTCCCAACTGTCGATATCTTCGAGTATGATCTTCCAACGGCGTTTCTTCCTCCGCTGGCGCTGTTCTCTCGCATAAGCTTCCTCTTCCCGCTCCCGTCTGGAACGTGCGCGTGCTTCCTCCTCACGCCCATACCCTTCTTCATATTCATCCCGACGTTTCTTACGCCCCTTGCCATCTGTTCTCGCCAGCTCCGCTTTACTTTTTTTGATCCCGGAAAACGAGGCAAATAACATCGCGGCACATCCTGCCGCAAGTAAAACCATTACAATCCAATACCACATAAATTTTTCTCTCCTCTAAAATTTAATACTACTATATTTTTACAATTCGGGCAAGTAAAATGTCAGTTTTTGTCTCACTTCATCCGACTCTTCCGTGACAAATCACTTTGCCTTATGGTATAGTTATTTGGCAAACGATTTTAAGGAGGTACCCCTATGAGCACAATCCGACCATTTAAAGGAATCCGTCCCCGCGAAGATCTCGCGCCTGCTGTTGCCGCTCTTCCTTACGACGTATACAGCAGTGATGAAGCACGAGAGATCGTAAATGCCGAACCGATGTCATTTCTTCAGATTGACCGCGCCGAAACGCTTCTTCCAAAAGGAACGAATCCCTATGATGACGATGTATATCAAACCGCAGCCGAAACGCTGAACCGCATGATCGAAAACGGTTCTTTCATTCAGGACGGCGCTCCCTGTTACTACTTATACGCACTTACAATGAACGGAAGAACACAGACCGGACTTGTAGGCTGCGCTTCCGTCGATGATTACCGAAGCGGCGTGATCCTGAAACACGAAAACACGCTGGAAGCAAAAGAGCAAGATCGCATCCGTCACATCGACACATGCAGCGCGCAGACAGGGCCGATTTTTCTCGCTTACAGACCAAACGAAAAACTCAGTGAAATCATCCATACTGTCCAAACTGCTCCTGCGCTTTATGATTTTACAAGCAGCGACGGTGTAAGACACGAAGTGTGGCTTATAGATGAAGTGTCAACAATCGTTGATATTTCGGAAATTTTTAAATCAATCCCTAACTTATATATCGCGGATGGTCATCACCGCGCCGCATCTGCAGTCAAAGTCGGTCTGAAGCGCAGATCGGAAGACCCTGATTTTTCGGGAGAAGAAGAATATAATTATTTTCTGTCCGTTCTCTTCCCTTCAGATGAACTTGCGATCTATGATTATAATCGGGTTGTTGCAGATAAGAACGGGTATACATTTGACCAATTTCTTGATACAATAAAAGGTAAGTTTGATGTGATTCCTGCCGGCACACAACCTGTACGTCCGCAGCAAAAGGGACAATTCGGTATGTACGCCGACGGAAACTGGTATCTTGTAACCGCCGGTTCCGACCTGTTTTCAGGCGATCCGGTGAAAGATCTCGATGTTTCTATTCTGCAGGACCACATTCTCGCTCCTGTTCTTGGAATTACGGATCCCAGAACAGATTCCCGCATCCGTTTCATCGGCGGAATCCGGGGACTCGGCGCATTAAAAGACGCTGCTGATCAAACCGGCGGCATCTCTTTTGCCATGTATCCGACCTCAATGACAGAATTAATGGATGTTGCAGATGCAGGTCTTCTTATGCCGCCGAAATCAACATGGTTTGAACCGAAACTGCGAAGCGGACTGTTTATTCACCGCTTTTAAAAGGTTCCTTTTAAAAACACAACAAGGAGATGTTATTCATGGAAAGAAATGAACTCTGTTGGTGCGGCAGCGGCAAAAAATATAAAAAATGCCATATGCCGATTGAAGAAAAGATCCTTCTGCATACGGAAAGAGGCGAAATCGTTCCTACACGAGCGATCCTCAAAACACCTGCGCAGATTGAAAAGATCAAAGAAAGCGCCAAACTGAACACAGCAGTACTTGATGAAGTTGCGAAGAATATCCGCATCGGAATGAGCACCGCCGATATCGACGATATCGTATATACATTTACAAAAGAGCACGGCGGCATCCCTGCGCCGCTTAACTATCAGGGATTTCCCAAAAGTGTCTGCACTTCGATCAACAATGAAGTGTGCCACGGCATTCCCGACAAAAACATTATCCTTCAAGAAGGAGATATCATCAATGTTGACGTCTCCACAATCTTAGACGGATATTTTTCCGACGCTTCCCGTATGTTTAAGCTTGGAACAGTTTCAGACCGTGCAGAAAAGATCGTCCGTGTGACAGAAGAATGTGTCAATCTTGGACTCGCGGCGGCAAAACCTTGGGGGCACTTGGGCGACATCGCACATGCAATCAGCACTCATGCACATAAAAACGGGTACTCTGTCGTAGAAGAGATCGGCGGACACGGCATCGGACTTGCATTTCACGAAGATCCATTTGTCAGCTATGTCACACCGAAAGGAAGCGAAATGCTTCTCGTTCCCGGCATGATCTTCACGATCGAACCAATGATCAATGAGGGCAGCCCGGACTTTTTCGTCGATGAAGACAACGACTGGACTGTATACACGATTGATGACGGATTGTCAGCTCAGATCGAGTATATGGTACTCGTAACAAATGACGGAATCGAAGTCTTGACAAAGTAACGCGTCTAAAACGCTATTGCTTACCAAAAACAAATACCGCAGAACAGAGGCTTTTCCGCCTGCTGTTCTGCGGTATTTTCTTTTTTCTTTCTTTTTCTCGCCAAAAGTGTCCTCGTTCAAGAACTACTGCGGTTCTTCTCGCACAACATCCAAAGATATTTTTCATATTCTGCACCTTCTTTTCGGGAAATCCCGAGAGATACCGCGTCTCTTATTGCCCGTTCGATCATCTCTCCCGCCAGTCTGACCGACTCCTCCGTACAGTCGCCCCGCGCCTTCCCGCCGGCAACTACAGAAGCGAACAGATCTCCCGTTCCTGAATAACTTGTCCCGATAAAAGAGGATATACTCGCTGTCATTCTCTCACGCGTCACCGTAAGATTTGCAACCTTTTTCTGTCTTGTCTCCGCCTGCGGATCTTTTTTCAAATCTGTTCCTGTTTTGTCCGGCTTCGCCTCATCAAACAGAACCCCTGTCACAATCACTTCTGATACCCCGCTGTCCAAAAGTCTCCCGGCAGCTTCAGCCACAACAGCAAAAAGAGCTTCCTTATCCCCTGTTTCGGCAGCCTCTTGTACAAGATGATAATCAAACTCTGTCAATAAACAAAGTTCCGTCACATTCGGCGTTACGATATCCGCCCTCCTGACAAGCTGCTTCATCTCTTCCTGAAATACCCCGTCAAAAACAGGAAATCGTTTTCCGTTATCTCCAAGCACCGGATCTACAAGAAGAAATGCGCCGTCTTTATGAAACAGATCAAGAAAGCGATTCACTTCCCCGATCTGTCTGTGTCCTGACATAAATCCTGTAACAATCCCGTCAAACTGTGCGTCTGCTTTCTTCCATTCTTCAGTAATCTTTCCCATCTGCTCTGTAAGATCCTGAAAAAAATAGCTTTCAAACCCTGTCTGAGCGCTTAATATGGCTGGCGGCAAAGGGCATGGCTGCCCCCCCATCGCCGAGAGAACCGAGATTGCCGCTGTCAGCGAACACCTCCCGAATCCTGCCAAATCATTCAAGACCGCTACTTTTCCTGCCATATTGTATCTCCCTCCGGTATCGGTTTCATCACAATCGCAGAGTGGCGTCCCATATTAATAACAATCTCTCCGTTTTCAACTATATATTCGTCATACTCGGTCGTATATCCTTCCTCGTATGTATACATAAGCCGTTCCATTCTGCCCTCTTTCGGAACTCCGGACAGCCAGACCGGAACAGTCAACTCTTTAAGTTCCTTACTATTATTCAATATGACAACGATCTGCTCGTCCTCTTGGAATCTTGCATACGCAAGTACGTTTCTCTCTGCATAAAGCAGCTTGATCGAACCTTTCCGAAGAGGTTTTTCTTCTTTGTGAATCCGAATCATTTCTTTATGAAACGCAAGCAGTTCTTTATTCTCCCTGCCCCACGGATATGTCCTCCGGTTATCAGGATCTGTGAATCCACACACACCTGCCTCATCTCCGTAGTAAACTGTCGGCGCTCCGACCCATGTCATCTGAACCGTAACCGCTTCACGCATGACAGCATAATTAACCCCTTCTTCCGCTGCCTTTGCTCCCACATGTTCTGCTCTGCCCACGACATGGTTCGTTCGTGTCAGGAAACGGGAATGATCATGATTCGAAAGTTCATTCATCGCAACCTGAAGCGACGGTGTCAGCATACTCGCCATAAAATGTCTCATACCGCCCACAAAATTGTCTGCATTTCCCCACAGATCTGTCCTTCGTTCATCGCTGTGCTTCTCCATTCCGGTCAGAAACCATGTCAGAGGTTCCATAAACGCATCATAATTCATGACGCTGTCCCACTCATCACCCTGCAGCCATTCTGCCGGGTCTCCATAATGTTCTGCCAGAATCAAAGCTTCGGGATTCGCTTCCTTTACTTCCTTGCGGAAACGTTTCCAGAACATATGATTATATTCATTGCTGCACCCTAAATCTGCCGCAACATCAAGCCTCCATCCATCTACATTATACGGTGGAGAAACCCATTTCTTTCCTATGTCCATAATATATTGCTCAAGTTCCGGTGAATCTTCATAAGACAACTTCGGAAGTGTTTCATGCCCCCACCATCCGTCATAACTTTTATTATACGGCCATGCCTCATTTCTCTCATCATGAAAACGGAAATATTTCCGATATGGGCTGTCAGCGCTTACATACGCGCCTTTCGGATATTCCGGCTGCTGTTCGTAGATCCTCTCTCTGTCGATCCATTTATTAAACGAACCGCAATGGTTGAATACTCCGTCAAGGATCACCCGCATCCCCCTCTTATGCATCTCTTCGACAAGCTTTGCAAACAGTGCATTACTTGCTTCCAAATTGCGGATATCCCCTGTTCTCTTCTGATATTTCGTTGCGCCGATATTATCTTTCGCACCTTTCGGAAGCGCTTCTCCGCCGTCTGCAACAATTTTCCCATAATGCGGATCGATATAGTCATAATCCTGAATATCGTATTTATGATTCGACGGAGAGACAAAAAGCGGATTAAAATAGATTACCTCAACTCCGAGATCCTGAAGATAATCTAATTTATCCATAACGCCCTGAAGATCACCTCCATAGAAATTCCTGATATCCATCGCTGCCGGAACTTTGCTCCAGTTTTTGACCTTCGCGCTCGGCGCGCCAATATAAATATATTCCCCGTCTTCTACATCATTCGTCGGATCTCCGTTATAAAACCGATCCACGAAAATCTGATACATAACTGCACCCTTCGCCCACTCTGGAGTTGAAAACCCCGGAACGACCGTAAATGCATAATAATCTTCCCTCTGATTCGAAACTCCCCCTCTGCTGAAATAGCAGAGCTGATCTCCGCTTTTCACTTCGAACAAATAACTAAGAGGAGCATCGCCAAGCTGCCACTCTATCTCATAGAAATCGAATTCATCTTCAGAAACAGTCTTCCACATCGAATGTGACGTATCGCCGCTCAAAATATGGACTTCATCCACATCATTATGAGCCGTGCGAAACCGGATCTTGATCTTTTCGTTTTCCTTTGGTTCAGCAGGGATGACATAATCCTGCGTACCGTCACAGAATAGTGCCTCTCTGTTCATATACTAAACCTCCTCTGATTTTCCGTCCTCGAACAACGCCTCGAACTCACTGCGCGTAATCTTTTCTTTTTCAAGCAGAAGCTTTGCACATGCGTCAAGCACATCGTGATGTTCCTCGATAATAGAACGTGCTTTTGCATAGCACTCGTCAATGATTCGTTTCACTTCCTCATCGATCGTTCCTGCAATCTTCTCTCCATATCCTCTCGATGTATGTCCAAAATCGCGTCCGATAAACACTTCATCACTGTCATTATCATAATTAATCAGACCAAGACGCTCAGACATACCGAACTTCGTGATCATTGATTTTGCGATGGCAGTCGCCTGCTTGATATCCTGCGAAGCGCCTGTCGTAATATCGTCAAAAATCTCTTCTTCTGCTACGCGGCCTCCTAAAGAAACCGTAATTTCCTGAAGCATCTGCCCCTTCGTATTAAACATCTCGTCTTTCTCCGGAAGCGGCATCGTATATCCGCCTGCTCCTCCTGTAGGAATGATAGACACACTGTATACAGGTCCTACATCAGGAAGTACGTGGAACAAAATCGCATGCCCAGCCTCATGATAAGCTGTGATCTTCCGTTCTTTCTCCGAAACGATACGGCTCTTTTTCTCTGCTCCGATCCCTACTTTTACAAATGCGTGGCGGATGTCTTTCTGCTGAATGAACATCCGGTTTTCTTTCGCAGCTATGATCGCAGATTCATTTAGCAGATTCTCCAGATCTGCCCCTGTAAATCCTGCCGTTGTCTGCGCGATCTGTTTCAGATCCACATCTTCCGCCAGTGGTTTATTTTTCGCGTGAACTTTTAAGATCTCTTCCCTGCCGCCTACATCCGGGCGCCCTACAAGCACGTTCCGGTCAAAACGTCCCGGTCTTAAGATCGCCGGATCGAGAATATCTTTTCTGTTCGTTGCAGCCATCACAATAATTCCTTCATTGACGCCAAAACCATCCATCTCAACAAGAAGCTGATTCAACGTCTGCTCTCTCTCGTCATGACCGCCGCCAAGCCCGCTTCCTCTCCGTCTTGCCACAGCGTCAATCTCGTCAATAAAGATGATGCACGGCGCGTTTTTCTTTGCATCTTGAAAAAGATCACGCACACGGGACGCTCCCACACCGACAAACATCTCCACAAAATCCGAACCCGAAATACTGAAGAACGGAACTCCGGCTTCTCCTGCGACCGCTTTCGCGAGAAGCGTTTTTCCTGTTCCCGGAGGGCCTTCCAACAACACTCCTTTCGGTATCCGCGCGCCTACCTGCACATATTTTTTCGGCGATTTCAGAAAATCAACGATCTCCGCAAGTTCTTCCTTTTCTTCCTGAAGACCTGCAACATTTGCAAATGTCACTTTGATCTCGTCACGATTCGTCATGCGCGCACGGCTCTTTCCAAAATTCATAGCCTTTGCATTCGCTCCGTTTCCCTGACGGTTCATAAGGAAAAAGAGCAGCATGATCCCGCCAAGCGTAATCACTGTCGGAAGAAGCACAGAAGAGATCATCGACGTTTCCGGGATCGCAGATATCTCATATGCAACCTTATTCTTCTCAAGCAGTTCTTCTGCCTTTTCCACATTAGAAACATTGACCGAACGGTTCTCATCCGTATCTTTCAGCACAAACACGACAGTACCTGTCGGAACTGCTTTATTCTGATCAATGTAAACTTCTTCTACATTCTTCGCCTCAACCTGTGTGACAAATTCTGTGTACGTCATCGCCTGCCGATGCACCTGCATCCGATTCGCCATCCAGAGCGCGCCAAAAACGATCACCATAAATGTAATGATCGTAAATCCATTCACACTTCTGTAATTTCTGTTATTATCCAAAACTGATCCTCCTGATTATTCCACACCTTCCACTACGCCAATGTAAGGGAGGTTTCTATATTTTTGGGCGTAATCAAGCCCGTATCCCACGACAAACTCATCCGGGATCTCAAATCCGCAGTAGTCAACCTTTACATCCTTCACTCTGCGGTCCGGTTTATCCAGCAATGTACAAAGGCGCATACTTGCCGGATTTCTCTTTTTCAATACATCGATCAGGTAATACAGCGTATTGCCCGAATCAATAATGTCTTCTACTATAAGTACTTCCTTATTCTCAATCGACTCATCCAGATCTTTCGCTATACGGACAACTCCGCTTGAAGATGTTCCGTCCCCATAACTTCCAACGCACATAAAATCCATAGAAACCGGAACTGTGATCCGTTTTGCAAGCTCGCACATAAAAAATACGCCGCCCTTTAATACACAGATCAAATGAATCTGTTTTCCCGCATAATCTTCACTGATCTTTCTTCCAAGTTCCCGAATCTTCTCATCAACTTTCTCTTCTGAAATCATCTCTCTGATCGTTTCTGCCATCTCTTTCTTCCTCCGTAATCTTTATTTCAACAATCTTCTTTGTCTTCTCTGTCACTTTATACGCAATACTCATCCTGTATCCCGGTATCCATACGATATGATTCCCATCGGCGACAAGAAGCATCCTATCCCGCTCTTCCTTCGGAATCTTCTCATTAATAAACCATGACTTCATCTTCTGACGTTTTCCCTGCGCATCGATCACAAGGTAATCGCCGCTTTGTCTTGTCCGCAGGCAAAGTCCGCATTTAATTATATCATAATCAACCCATTTCGTGTAACTTTTTTGCGGGATTTCTTCTGCCTGCGAAATGTTTCCGTTTTCCACAAAACGAAGATCCAGCCTGACATTCGGACAATTCTGCTGTGCCGCTCTCTCGGCTTCCAAAAACAAGTCTTCTGGCTGCCTGCAAAGTTCTATTCCGGTATACGTCCGCCTTGCGCTCACGCCGCCCGGAAGATCGACACTTTTTCCGACCTGACGTTCAAACAGTTCCGATACCGACTGAAGATGAACGGATGTCACATCTTTCTCTGCTCCCCGTACTTTTGCGACCGCTTTTTGAAGAAGAAGCTTTCTTACAGCCGGAAATTCCCGAAAGAACGGTTCTTTTTCAATCATAAGAGCTGATATCTCCGTATCATTTTCCTTCTTTTCTATGCGGACACATGTTTTCCACAACTGTTCTGCGCCATAGTCAAGATATTCACACACTTCCTCTGCCTGACGCGACAAAGATTCCAAATGTTTTACAGCCTGCCTGTTGACCTCATTTTCCAACACCGGAAGCACTTTATGCCGGATCCGGTTGCGTGTATATTCATCTTCTTCGTTCGTCGCATCGGTACACCACGCAATGTTCCTCTCCCGCAGATAACCTTCAATCTGTTTCCTCGTAAGTGAAAGAAGGGGTCTTATCTGTTTTCCGCGCATCGGAACAATCCCGCACAGACCCCGGATTCCGGTTCCCCGCGCAATATTGAGAAGAATCGTTTCTGCGTTGTCATCTCTGTGATGGGCGGTCGCAATCTTCGTTCCTCCGTTTTCGGCGCACATCTGCTCAAACGCCTCTTTTCTTACTTCGCGTCCCGCTTCCTCACAAGATTGTTTCCGCTTTTTTGCAATTAATTCCACTTCTTTTCGGAAAACCCGGCATTCCACCTTAAGTTCTCCGCACAGCCCTCTCACATATGCCTCATCGGCATCCGCCGCCTCGCCCCGCAGACAATGATTCACATGACATACTTTTACATCGAATCCATACTTTTCCCTCAGACCGCAGAGCGCCAAAAGCAGGCATACCGAATCCGCTCCGCCCGATACGCCTGCAATCACAACATCTCCCTGTTCGATCATATGAAATTGTACGATCAATTCTTCAATTCTTTTTTCTGTTTCTCTTCCCGCTCTGTTCATCATAAGTCAACTATACCGAATTCATCCTCGCCTGTAAAGTGTCCGAACGATATATTTCCCACATTCCGACAACAATCACCGTCATATCATCTGCCGGTTCGCGCCCTGTCCACGCCAGCACCTGCTCCAAAATATGATGTGCCATTTCCTTTGGGTTGGCGATTGCGCTTCCCTGAATGATCGTCTCCAGCAAAATATCCTGCTCGCCCACCGGAAGTGCATCCAGGATCCCGTCAGTTACCATGATAACGAGATCTCCATCCTCAAGCTTTCTCCTGACAGAATCTATCTCGATCTGATTCATCACCCCGATCGGAAGACTCGTGGAACTTAGATGTTCCACACAATCTTTCTTCTTGATAAATGTAGAGGACGCTCCAGCCTTCACAATCTCGCACTCCCCGGAATACAGATCAAACACGCTTAAATCCACTGTTGAATAATGGATTTCCTCACGCCCCGCCGACAGAGTTGTGTTGATCATCTGAATTGCTGCTTTTTCCGGGAAACCCGCGGCAAGCAGTTCTTCCAAAAGTTCGATTACCAGCGTACTCTCCCTGCAGGCTTCCTCTCCGGATCCCATTCCGTCCGAAAGGGCCGCCGCCTTTCTGCCCCCCGGTATCTCCATCAGTGTAAAATTATCTCCCGATATTTTAGAGCATCCTTTCCCGATTTTCGCAGAACCGGACAGCGTATAATACCGTGGACCTTCCCTGCATACGATCGTCATGTAACGAAAACCGACTACCTGAGGCCCGTCCTGTGCAAGGATAAAACGTTTTCCCGATGCCTCTGACACAGCCTGAACAACTTCTTTCGCCGTCCCTTTTTCTTTTCCCGTGCTTCGAACCGTCACATGAATCTCAAACTTTCCCTCCCCGTTCAAAAACAGATAAGTATAAAGAACACGCATCCCACATTTGCGGAGCGCGGCTGCAATCCGTTTTTCCATCCGTTCATCTGTAAAAATACTTTTTTCCAATTCTCTCACAGTTTGCTTCATAATGTCTGCGAAAAGATCCATCTGAAACGCACAGCCCTCCCGGCTTCGCGCCAAACGGTTTGTCCATATGATATTCTGCCTGGCATCCCGAAATCCTTCCAGCATTTCCCGAAGAAAACGGGGCGCCTTCTCGCATTTTTGCATGAGTTTGCGTTTCGTCTCCACATTCAGCTCATTTCCGTAATGATCGACCGCTGATAATACATCATATCCCATCTGATATGTATGAACAAAATTTTCTCCCCAGCACCATGCGTTTTTTTCACATTTCCTGCACACCCGTTCTTTTACCCGTTCAAACATGCCGTCAATGTCCGCTCCGGTAAATTCTTCCTTCTGCTTCTCCAGTTCTAAAAATGTATGAGAAAGCTGCTTTAATGAGCTTGCATATTTTTCAATCTGTTCTACATAAGGACTCCCTTGCAAAGCCTGTCCTTCTTTCATTAATATGACTCCTTTCCTGATTGCGTAAAAAGAATCTCGATCTTTTTTGCAGCAATCACCGGAATTGCCAAAAGGCACATTCCGGGATTGTAAGCGGTTGCCAAGATCTCGGGCAAGCCCGGACTTTGGCTTGTCGCCAGTCGCAAAAAACTCCGGGGAATCTTCCCCGGAGTTATCTTTCGTACATGCCTGTTCTGCTTTCTATCCTGCTTTTCAAACTGCTTTTTGTCTTATCTCTGCTCTACTTAGACGGTTTAAAAATAATTTCATTCGGATTCACAAGACCAAGTTTATCTTCCGCCGTCTCTTTTATGTACTCATCTGTCTGAACGTACGCCTCGTATTCCTTAACTTCTTCCGCGCGCTTCTCTTCTGCCTTGATCTGCGCGTCCAATTCTTCTTCCTGCGCTTTATACTCACTGTTCTTCGCATGCAGTTTCACTGCGCCGACCGCGAGTACCCCGGACAAAAATACAAGAACCGTACAGATCATCAGAATACTTCTTTTGTATTTCCGAAGATTCGCTGATTTTCTGCGATCCATATGTCTTCTATCCGTCGTTCTTTTCTTCTTACCGTTCATTTATATCACCCTATTCATTCTTCTTTGCACTCCCCAGTGTTAAGTAATATTGTAGCTTTTTTCCGAACTCATTTCAAGACTTATTTTCTTTTTTCTTTCTTTGATTTTCTGCCCGATTTTTCATTTTTTTCTTTTTTTCCACATATTCCGGCACACCATTTTACGGCAGTCTTCATCACCGCATATCCGGTCGCCCCGCCGCACAGCATCCCAAGCACAAAAAACCAGCGGATTCCGCCGTACGTTGTCTCATACATTTTCCGAAAAATATACACGCTCGCCCCAAACCAGTAAATAAGATCTTCCAGGCTCATCACCCACGAACTGTGGACAACGAGGTTTCGAAAACAGACTAATATTCTATAGGCAGCCGCCACCTCAACTCCTGCCAGCACCGCATAAAGAAAAATCTCTGCTTCCGCTCCGATTCCAAGTATCATACTTTACTTAAACAGCTTCGTCAAAAAGCTGTCCCCCTGCTTCGCCTGCGGAGTTACACTTGAATACGCAATACTGTCAATATTCCCTGACAGATCGACTTCGCCTTTTTCCACCGTCAGCCTGTTGACATGAAGATCCGTTCCTTTTACCATAAGCATCCCCTGTTCCGTTTCAAGTAATATCTCATTCAGATCAAAAGACAGTACATCCAAAACCCCGGTCACCGTACTCGTCTTTCGGTTGTTTACGATCAATTTGTGCGCCTTTGCAATCCGCTGTTCTTCCATGAAAACTCCCTCCCGCCTCCGAACTTTTTACAGCATGGTTATATATATGAAAGGTTGTTTTCATTTATGCTTTTCATTCCACTTTCTTTACAGATACCGGAACAATTCTTCCGCCTTCTCTTTCTTCGTTGTATCTTCCAGTTTCAGTACTTCCGCTTTTACATCCTTTGTCCCGAAACGGATCTCGATCACATCTCCGGGTTTTACCTGCACAGATGCTTTCGCCGGTTTCCCGTTGACTGAAACCCTGCCGGCGTCGCACGCCTCATTTGCCACTGTCCGTCTTTTAATCAGACGGGATACTTTCAAAAATTTATCAAGCCGCATTCTCTCATCCTCCTTCCACTGACTCTGCTGTTTTTATCGTTCTTCAGAATAAACGAATCCCCATTCTTTCCTCAGTCCTGTCATAATATCCATCACATCTGAGGGATACTCTAAATGTATTTTCTGTCTGTCCGCATACTCTTTGCCTTATGCGCAGTAATACTCAAAAGGCACTCGCGATGCCATGCATCGTAAGTGCCTTTCATTATCTGCGCATTCAAACGAATTGATTAATTGATAGCGTCTTTAAGAGCTTTTCCTGCTTTAAATTTCGGAGCTTTGCAAGCTTCGATCTTCATCGTCTTTCCTGTCTGCGGGTTTCTACCCTCTCTTGCAGCTCTCTCACTCACTTCAAATGTACCAAAGCCTACAAGCTGAACTTTCTCACCTTTTTTCAGTTCTTCAGTAACAACATCAACAAAAGCTTTCAGCGCTTTTTCAGAATCTTTTTTGGAAATGTCAGCGCTCTCTGCGATTGCTGTAATCAATTCTGTCTTGTTCATAGGTAAATCCTCCTCTTAATTGTATCACCATACAATGTTATTCGTTTTAAAGGGGAACAATCTGAATTCCTCTAGTTTCCGCCTTTAAATACTGTTATATCGGGTTTACACTGCTTTGTCAAGATTTTTCACCATTTCCATAATGGCTTTTCCCATTTCTTCGGATTTTGCATCCGCATCCGCTATAGAAGCGCCTTTTACACCATAATAGAATTTTACCTTCGGCTCTGTTCCCGACGGTCTTACACATACCCACGCTCCGTCCGGAAGTTCGTAATAAAGCACATTAGAATTCGGAAGTCCTGTTGCGGTTACTTCCCCTGTCTCCATGTCTTTGATCGTGTCTGCCTGATAATCTCTTACTTTCAGCACTTTATATCCGGCGATCTCTTTCGGCGGTTCACTGCGAAGAGAAGCAAGAATCTGACGGATCTTCTCAAGTCCTTCGATTCCCTTCATCGTAATGGACTGAATATCGTCCTTATAATATCCGTAACGCTCATACATCTCGATCATCGCATCCCACAATGTCATACCTTTTGTACGATAGTAAGCCGCAGCCTCACACAATGCCATTGTAGCTACGATCGCATCTTTGTCTCTTGCATGAGTTCCAATCAGACATCCATAGCTTTCCTCAAATCCAAACAGGTACTCTCCTTTTCCTTTTGTCTCAAATCCGAGGATCTGCTGTCCGATATACTTGAATCCTGTCAGACATTCAATAAGACCTACATTATAGTAGTCTGCGATTGCATCTGCCATATTAGAAGTTACAATCGTCTTAATAAGATATCCTTCTTCAGGAAGTCCTTTCAGTTCTTTTCTCTGTCCGATCTCATAATCTGCAAGAAGGCATCCTGACATATTACCTGTCAGATCGTGATATACGCCGTCCTTATCTTTCACACGAACGCCAAGCCTGTCCGCATCCGGGTCTGTCGCAAGTACGATATCCGCATCGATCTCTTTCGCCAGTTTCAATCCAAGCTCAAAAGCTTCCTCAGCTTCCGGATTCGGATAGGAAACTGTCGGGAAATCTCCATCCGGCAGTTCCTGCTCTTTTACGACATATACATTCTCAAAACCAAGTTCTTTTAAAATGCGGCGCGCCGGAATATTGCCGGTTCCATGAAGCGGCGTATACACGATCTTAAGATCTTTTCCCGCCGCTTCGATTGCATCATGATGAAGAACCTGTGTCTTCAGTTCTGCAATATAAGCGTCGTCCACTTCCGCTCCGATCACTTCATAAAGTCCCGCCGCCTTCGCTTCTTCTTCCGGCATCGTCTTCATCGTTGTGTAATCTTCCACTGCTTTTACTTCGTCCATAATACCTTTGTCATGAGGAGGCGTAATCTGTGCGCCGTCTTCCCAGTATACTTTATAGCCGTTATACTCCGGAGGATTATGACTTGCCGTAATATTAATTCCGGCAATACATTCGAGTTTTCTCACTGCATAAGAAAGCTCCGGTGTCGGACGCAGTGACTCAAAGATATATGCTTTGATCCCGTTTGCAGCCAGACAGCAGGCAGCCTCTTTTGCAAATTCTGTTGACATATGGCGGGAGTCATACGCAATCGCAACTCCTTTTGCCTGACCGTCATTCTTAATGATATAATTCGCAAGTCCCTGTGTCGCCTTACGAACCGTATAAATATTCATACGATTTGTTCCTGCGCCGATGATACCGCGCAGACCTGCTGTACCGAACTCCAAATCCATATAAAATCGTTCTTTAATCTCATTTTCATCCTCTTTGATACTCTCAAGCTCCGCCCTCGTATCTTCATCAAAGTATGAATTCGAAATCCATTCTTCATACCTCGCTTTGTAGTCCATAATATTACCTCCTAAACTAAATATAAATTTTATATCCGCCCCTATATGCTCGATATGTTTTATTATACAACAAACTCCTATAAATTTAAAGGAAATATCCGACTAAGGAACTCATATTTTTCTTCTGTCTGACGAATACACATTTCCAGTTTTTCTACATTCTTTTCAGAAAGATGCGCCTTATTAGACTGGTAATAGCTCCCTGCGATCTTTTTGAATTTTTTAGGATAAGCAAGATTTAAAGCGATAAACTCCCGTTCCTTTTGCGATAAAGGACGCACCTGTTCGTAGGATTCCACCATTTTTTGTCCTGTTTTTTGTTTCCATTGATTTTTTTCCATTACTTTTCTTAAAAAATAACAAAAATCTTTCACCTGAACATCTACATGCATATGTTCAAAATTTGTCACGGCAATCCCGTCTCTGAGCATAATCAGATTATGATGATTGTAGTCTCCGTGGACAACGCTTCCTTTAGAAACACTCTCTTCAAAAAGCTGTCTGCATCCCGAACTTTCCATCTGTTTTAGA
Source organism: uncultured Lachnospiraceae bacterium (assembly GCA_905209865.1). GTDB lineage: Bacteria > Bacillota > Clostridia > Lachnospirales > Lachnospiraceae > Mediterraneibacter. The sequence continues at coordinate 27,321 of CAJLUP010000001.1, read as the reverse complement.
ACGCAATCTGCCGCACAATACATTTTGTCGAAATTTTCCAAAAACAAAATTTCAAAATCATTTTTCACCGGTCTTGAACGAATAAAGGATCGAACCTTTTTCAGTTCTCTGTTATATCTGCGGATCTCTTCAACCGGATTCCTCCCTGTCATATCAGCTCCAAGATCTACCCTTACAGCCAGATCTTCCATTTCCTTATGCAAATCCGCAAGTGTTCCAAACGCCCACGCAGCTTCTTGTTCCTGCCTTACGTCGCACTCTCTTCCCGGATACCATTTTTTCAGCATATACAAGTTGCCTTCCCTTGACATCACACAAAATCCACCTTCCTTTGTGCAGACAGGTATGTCAGCTTTTATGTTGCTGCGGCTTTCTATTTCACTCAGCGCACGATATAAAAAAGGGGCGCGCCGCTCTGACATCTTTGTCTCTTTGAGCAGCATCGTCCCTTCTTTCGTATCACAAAAAAACGCACCCCTTATCCTTCGGGTGCTTTTCACTTCTATGTCATACTTTTCCAAAACTTCCAGTTCGTATTCTTCTCTCATAACTGCCCCCTGTTTTCTACATTATGACTCTTTTTAATGTATGAACAACAGAGGGCGATTATAACCATTCTTTTCTGATCTTTCTATCAGTTGTTTTCGTTCTTCTGAGATATTTTTTTGTTTACATATTCACACAATTTTTTCTTATCATTTTCTTCCGGATGATCAATGACATATTCAAGCAGTTCACTTAACATTCTTCCGATCTCAACTCCGGGTTTCATGCCAAGCGCCATCAGATCTCTTCCACCAACGGCAAGCTGTCTAAGCGTCACACATTCTTCCTTTATGATTGCCTCCTGATAATACTTTCTCATGGCAACAATATTCTCGATCTTCTCCCGCCTTCTGTACGAACTCTGCGCCTTCACATCCGCCAGCCGAACCGCCAGATAATACGGGAACAGATCGACGCCGATCCGGTTCATTGCCCGCCGTACGTTTGCCGGAGTCGCTTCCACCCGATAATCATGAAAGCAGACAAGCCGGGTCACTTTCTTGATCGTGTCATTATCAAACTTCAGTCTCTGCATCACATCACGGGCAATCACTTCACTTACAAGCGCATGCCCTTTAAAATGATCCCTTCCGTTCTCATCCGTTGTCTTTCTCGCCGGTTTTCCCATATCATGAAACAGCATCGTAAGACGTAGGATCTTGTTCCGTTTCACATACTTCAATGCATGAAGCGTATGTTGAGCCACATCATACTTATGATGTGGGGTATTCTGCGCCACGCCTTCCATCGCATCCCACTCCGGGAGGATCACCCTTGTAATCCCCAATTCATATGCATCCTGTATCCGCTCCGGGTGTGCCGACACAAGAAGTTTTACAAGTTCTGCCTGTATTCGCTCTGCGCTGATATGTTCCAATGTCGGCGCAAGTTCTCTGACCGCAGCAGCCGTTTTCGACTCGATCGGGAAATTAAGCTGAGCAGAAAACCGTACCGCCCGCAAGATCCGAAGTGCATCTTCAGAAAATCGTTCTTTCGGCTCTCCGACACACCGAATCAAATGATGATTAAGATCCTGCATTCCTCCAAATACGTCCACCAAACGTACTTCATCATTATATGCCATCGCATTGATCGTAAAATCTCTGCGGCGAAGATCTTCCTCCAGTCTGTTCGTAAACAAAACTTCCTTCGGATGCCTGCTGTCTTCATACGCGCCGTCGATCCGATAAGTCGTAACCTCATATCCGTCTTTTCCAAGCAAAACAGTAACCGTACCATGTTCAATTCCTGTGTCAACCGTCCGCTTGAACAGTTTCTTGACTTCCTCCGGTCTTGCAGATGTTGTAATATCCCAATCCTTCGGTCTTCGTGCAAGGATTGAATCACGCACACAACCTCCCACCGCATACGCTTCGTATCCGTGGAGCTGCAGATTTTTTATAATTATCATTACTTTTCGCGGTAATGCTATCTTCATGAAACTTCCACCTCTGAAATACCCTTTTTCTAACCATTTACATGAACTGCCCCAACAAGTTTTCTTCCCTATTGTGACAACTTAATATTATAACCTGATTTTTCTGCCGGCTCAACCATTTTATAACAGATTCCAGCCTTTTATCATCATAAAAAGCAAATGCATCGTCAAAGATAAGCGGCATCGGTTCTTCCAGAAGCATCTCTGCCGCCGCCATCCGCACAGCAAAATAGATCTGCTCTAATGTTCCTCTGCTCAGACGCTCCGCCGGAATACGGCGTACGCCGTCCCAAACAGAGATCCCCTCATGTGCGTCGGCCTTCAGCCCTCTATATCTGCCATCCGTAATCTCAGAAAAGATTTCCGAGGCTCTCAGATTCATCTTCTGCGAAGTGGCGTCCGACGTTTCCTTCGCCGTCTGTATAAGAACCTCTTCCGCCATTTCAAGCGCTTCTCTCTGCACTTTCAGCCTCTTTCCGATCTCACTGTCCATCCGTTCACCGCACTGTTCCTGTATATTCTGACAACGGATCTCCTTTTCTTTCCACTCCGATCGCAGATGTGACATCTGCCATTGCGCCTGACGGATCTTTTCTCTCAACTCGCTTGATTCCCGTAATTCTCCCATTTGGCAATTCTGATCGATCTGCCCGTTCAAATCAACTTCTCTTGCAGCAGATTTCTTATCCTGCCTGCTCTTTTTGCGTTCTCGCAGTTCTTTGCTTACCTCGTACAGTCCAATCGCACACATCCCTAATCCGATCAAAAGCAAAATCTCTGCAATTCCTGCAAAAGACACGGAAAATCCTCCTGCCCGAACCGCCGCAAAACGACTCCACAGCAGTCCGATCCCGCCGGCAAAAATCCCGCCAAGTCCGGTGAAAAGAATATGTTTCCCCCGACCTTTTCTGGTTTCTGTCTCTTCTGTACCGATCTTCGTTTCCTCTTCCCGCATCTTTACAGACCTCTTCAATAAGTGAAGTTCTTCTCTTCTCTCTTCATATTCCCCGCGAAGGCTCTCCATATCCCGCTCTAAATATTCACATTCCTGAAGCATCTTCTGTCTTTTTCGCTCTTCTTTTTCTTGCTCTTCCCGAATTGCCCGTTCTGTCTTTTTTCTTTTTTCTCTCAGCGTCTGCACCGCGCCTCTTAAGTCAAGATCTGCTCCGCCTGTCTCGTAATAATTCGCAGCGTAATTCTCCAGCGCCTCGGAAAGCGCCTGTCCGGGTCTGCTTTTCAACTGACCGACAGATACCGTGCTGTCAAATAATTCTGCTGTCAGACTACCCAAAAGCATTTCCAGGTCGCCGTGTTCGGGTGACAGTTCTTCCCCGTCATCCTCACAGATCAAAAGAACCTTTTTCCCGCTTTTCTGTCCGTTTCCAAACGTCCTCTCAAGCCGGAAACATCTCCCGCCACATTCAAACCGCATAACGCCTGCATAACTGCCGCCGTCCCATGGCTCATACTTCGTAAAATCATCTTTCGCCGCCGCTCTTCCCCTGCCTCGTCCCAACCCGAAGAGCATCGCTCTTATAAACAAATGCAGCGTTGTCTTTCCGAACTCATTTTCCCCGCTGATCACTTGTACTCCGTCTTTTAAATAAAAATGCTTTTCTGAAAATTTCCCGAAATTTTTAATATAAAGCTCCCTTATTACCATTGTTTATCCTCTGTTTCCCGCCAAAAGCGCTTCCACTCCTTCACAGAGCGCGCAATATTCTACACTTCCTTCTTCGCATCCTGCGAATTTTTCAATATATCTTCCGAGAAGTGTTTCTTTGTTATCCGCATAAAGCCGTTCAAAATCATACGCCGGACTTGTCTCATCTATAACCGCCAGAATGCAGCCATCTTCTGCCAAATATCCCACATCGAATATGATATCTGGATCTCTTTTCCCTCTAAGAAAGATTTTATAAATGTTTTTATTTCTATATTCATCTATAAGTTGCTTTATTTTGGATTTTATGCTACCTTCTGTATCCAATGTATCTACTTCTACTTTGCCATGGATATACTCTCTTCCCGCAAATGGAATCCAGTGGGTTCTCGTACTTCCATTTGTGATCTCTCCTTTCACATATCCATGCTGCCCTACGTCATTCTGATCAATAGGTTCAAGCGCTCCCGCATAGATCATCCGATCTTTCTCCAACGCCTGCGGCTTATGGATGTGCCCTAACGCAATATAGGAAAATCCCGCTTTGCCCAACCTTTTTTTGTCAAACGGAATATGTGTTTCATCTCCTCCATGAGCCAGTAAAATTTCATTTTTCTCAAACCCTGCCGGCTCTGCATCATTATAAAGCGGCTCTCGAATTTCCCGTTCATAATAGCTGAAACCATATACAGCAGTTTCTAATTCCGGAAAATCGATATGCTCCATCTCTTTTCCAAACAGCGGAAAGACATTTTTATTCCACTTAAAAGTCCGATAATTCGAATCGATCCGCATATAATCATGATTTCCTGCAATAAGCACAACTTTCGTATGCGTCAGCTCCGAAAACAAATAATTCACTTCTTTTAACTCCCGCACAAGCGGCTGTCTATGAAAAAGATCTCCGGCAATAAGAAGAAGGTCTGTCTTCTCCGCTTCACATATCCGTACTATATTCTCAAACGATGCCCACAATTCCCGTCCTCTGTTTTGGCTGTATCCTGCCGCTTCCGGTTCTGCCCCCAGATGAACGTCCGCAATATGAATAAATCTCATCTTTTATTTCTCCTTTTCCGCACCTCTTTCATATAGTAGCAAAAGGACGCCACACAACTGTCGCGCCCTTATAATACACTTCTTCTCTATCTGTTTATATTAATCAGCCTCTGAAAGCTTTCTCTGAAAACGCCTCTTATCCCTGCCGCCGCAAACAGCGTTCCTCACTACAGTTCGCAGTTATTTACTGTTCTCGGGAACGGAATCACGTCACGAATATTTGACATTCCTGTCAGATACATCACGCAGCGCTCAAATCCCAATCCGAAACCTGCATGTCTTGTAGAGCCGTATTTTCTAAGGTCAAGATAGAAACCATAATCTTTCTCATCAAGACCAAGTTCGTTCATACGGGCAAGCAGTTTTTCATAATCATCTTCTCTCTGACTTCCGCCAATGATCTCACCAATACCCGGAACAAGACAGTCAACTGCAGCAACAGTTTTTCCGTCATCATTTTGTTTCATATAAAACGCTTTAATTTCCTTCGGATAATCTGTAACAAATACCGGACGTTTATATACCTGTTCCGTCAAATAACGTTCATGCTCTGTCTGCAAATCGCATCCCCATGAAACCTTATATTCAAACTTATCGTTATTCTTTTCTAATATCTCGATCGCCTCTGTATAAGTAACGCGGGCAAAATCTGAATTTGCAACATTATTAAGTCTTTCAAGAAGCCCCTTGTCAACAAAAGAATTAAAGAAATTCATCTCTTCCGGCGCATTCTCGATCACATAATTAATAACATATTTCAGCATAGATTCTGCAAGATCCATATCATCTTCAAGATCAGCAAATGCAATCTCCGGTTCGATCATCCAAAATTCCGCTGCATGACGCGTCGTATTTGAATTTTCCGCACGGAATGTCGGTCCAAATGTATAAATACTTCTAAACGCCTGCGCATATGTCTCACCATTAAGCTGACCGCTCACCGTAAGGCTCGTCTCTTTTCCAAAGAAATCTTTTGTATAATCTACTGCTCCATCCTCATTTTTCGGGATCTGATCCATATCAAGTGTCGTAACACGGAACATCTCTCCTGCGCCTTCGCAGTCGCTTCCCGTGATCAGCGGTGTATGTACATACACAAATCCTCTTTCCTGAAAGAATTTATGAATCGCATATGCCGCCAAAGAACGCACACGGAATACTGCCTGAAATGTATTTGTTCTCGGTCGCAGATGAGAAATCGTCCTCAAATATTCAAAAGAATGACGTTTCTTCTGAAGCGGATAATCCGATGCAGACGCGCCTTCTATCTGTACTTCGTCCGCCTGAATCTCAAAAGGCTGTTTTGCCTGCGGAGTAGCGACAAGCGTACCTTTCACGATTACTGCCGCTCCTACGTTTAATTTTGAAACCTCTGCAAAGTTCTCCATCTCATCATGGTATACGATCTGAAGCGGTTCAAAATAAGAACCGTCATTCACCACAATAAAACCGAATGTCTTCGAATCCCGAAGACTCCGAACCCAGCCTCCTACAGTTACTTTTTTGTCAAGATATGATTCTCTGTCTTTAAATAATTCCCGAATCGTTGTCAATTCCATATCAGATAACTCCTTCAATCAAATTTCACCGGCATTTCTGCGGCAATAACAGTTCTATTATAACACTTTCTCTTCCATATGTCCTGTCAGCCACTCAAATAAATCATCATATACCTGTTCTCTGTCTGATTCATTCAAGATTTCATGCCGATCACCGGTATAGAGCCGCAGCGATACATCTCTTATTCCCGCCGCTCTGTATTTTTCATAAATTTTACGGACGCCTTTTCCGAAATTTCCTACCGGATCTTCCGATCCTGCCGCAAACAAAATCGGCAGGCCTTTCGGAATCATGTAGACGCCTTCCTTTCTCTGCATGTTGATCATTCCTGAAAACATACTGTAATACGCGTTAACCGTAAAGACAAAGGAACAAAGCGGATCCGATACATAGGCATCCAAATGTTCCCTGTCGCTTGTAACCCAGTCTGCCCGCGTCCTTGACGGCTTAAACTTTCGATTAAAATTCCCAACAGCCAGACGATCTACAAAATGACTGCGATAATGCCAGCCCCGCACGGCTGCCATCAATCTGCAAAGACGTTTTCCAAACACAAGCGTCGCCTTTTTATGATCGGCAACCACGCCTATAATGATCGCTCCGCTCAGTCCTTTCCCATACATCTGAATATACTGACGCAGAAGCGAAGATCCCATACTGTGTCCCAGCATAAAATACGGAACGTTCGGATATTTCTTCATCGTCCGCTGGCGAAGCGTATGAATATCGCCGAGGACACACGCATTACCATATTTTTCACTGAAAAAACCATATTCCGATTTTGCCTGTACTGACTTTCCGTGTCCCAAATGATCATTTCCCACGACATAGAAACCCTTGTCACATAAAAATTCGGCAAATTCATCGTATCGCTTGATATACTCTACCATTCCGTGGCAGATCTGCAATACTGCTTTCACCTCGCCCTCAGGCTTCCATTCTATCGTATGGATCTCTGTATTACCGTCTTTTGATGGGAAATAAAACTCGTCTCTCATGTCACTGATGCTTCCTTACCTGTCATCTAATTTTATATAATCGCGGTATGGCGCGAGCGGTTTATATGCCGGACGTATGATCTTGTCTACGTTTTTAAGCTCTTCCAGTCTGTGCGCGCTCCATCCTACAATACGTGCCGCTGCAAAGATCGGTGTATATAATGACGGCGGAAGATCAAGCATGCTGTACACAAGTCCGCTGTAAAAATCGACATTTGCATTAACACCTTTATACATCTTTCGTTTCTCTCCGATAATTGCCGGAGCAAGACGTTCTACCTTTTCATAAAGACCGTACTCTGCTTCATGGCCTTTTTCCTTTGCAAGCTTTTTCACAAATCCTTTGAAGATATCAGCTCGTGGATCAGAGATCGAATAAACCGCATGTCCCATACCGTAGATCAATCCCTTTCGGTCAAATGCTTTCTTATCGAGCAGAGCTTCCAAATAAGCACGAATCTGATCTTCGTCTTCCCAGTCTGTCAAAACAGACTTCATATCCTCGAACATCTGTGTCACTTTGATGTTCGCTCCGCCGTGCTTCGGTCCTTTCAGGGACGCCATTGCAGCGGCGATCGTCGAATATGTATCCGTCCCAGAAGACGTAACAACATGAGTCGTAAAAGTTGAGTTGTTTCCACCGCCGTGATCCATGTGGAGCACAAGCGCCATATCCAAAATCTCTGCTTCAAGCTTCGTATATTTCCGATCTTCACGAAGCATCATCAAAATGTTCTCCGCTGTGGAAAGTTCCGCCTTCGGCGCATAAATATAAAGATCCTCTCCTCTGCGGTAATTATATGCATGATATCCATATACCATCAGCATCGGGAACTGACTGATCAGGTTCAGACACTGACGAAGGACGTTCGGAATACTTGTATCGTCCGCTTTTTCATCATAAGAATAAAGCTGAAGAATACTTCTTGTAATACTGTTCATCATATCGCGGCTGGGCGCTTTCATAATAACATCGCGCACAAAATTCGGAGGAAGCGTACGGCGTTCCGCGATCATATTCTGAAAATCCTCCAACTGTGCTTTATTCGGAAGTTCTCCGAACAGAAGCAGATACGCTGTCTCCTCAAATCCCGAATGATCCGCCTCAAGAAACCCTTTGACAAGGTCTTTGATATTATAACCTCTGTAATACAGATTTCCTTCACACGGAACAGACTTCCCATCTACAATCTTCGATGCGCACACATCCGAAATATTCGTAAGTCCGGCAAGCACACCTTTTCCGTTCAGATCCCGGAGACCTCTTTTCACTTCATACTTCGTGTATAATTCCTTATCGATCGCATTATTCTGCTCACACTTAAGAGCAAGTTCTTCAATCTTCGGAGTAATATCAAAAAATATGCTGTCTATATTTTTTGCCATACAACTTCCTCCTTTTCATTTTTGGTATATTTGTTTATTATACTAAAAACAAAAGAATTATACAATAAACTGTCTATTAAATCTTTATGAAGCAGACGCAGTTAGTAAACTTTAAACTTTCTATATCTTGTAAATAGTTTCCGTTCTACTCACAAAAATAATTTGCCAGTTCAGCAAATTCTGCAAGCGTCAGCGCTTCACCTCTCACGCTGGGACCTTTCCCAAGTTTTTCGATCGCGCTTTCGATCTCCTCTTTCGAAAAATCGATCTCCGGCGAATTTTTCAATCCATTTGCCAATGTTTTCCTTCTCTGATTAAAAGATGCCCGAATGAGCCTGAACATCAGCTTTTCATCTTTGACTTCAACCGGCGGGCGTTCATGTCTTTCCAGCCGGATCACCGCAGATCCGACTTTCGGCCGCGGCATAAAACAGTTTGGCGGGACATTTGCCACAATATACGGTTCCGCATAATACTGTACCGCAAGAGACAATGCGCCGTAGTCTTTCGTGCCCGGTCCGACCTGCATCCGATCTGCCACTTCTTTCTGCACCATCACTGTAATACTTTTGATCGGCACCTGATTTTCAAACAGCCCCATAATGATCGGCGTCGTAATATAATACGGCAGGTTTGCGACAACTTTGATCGGTCTGCCTTCATTTTCTTCCTCAACCAACTTTCGGATATCGACTTTGAGTACATCTTCATTGATCACACGCACATTTTCATATCCGTCAAGCGTATCTTCCAAAATCGGAATCAAAGCTCTGTCGATCTCAACTGCGATCACCTTCCTCGCCGCACACGCCAAATACTGCGTCATCGTTCCAATCCCCGGACCGATCTCAAGCACCAGATCATCTTTTCCGATTTCTGCCGCACGGATGATCTTATCCAAAACATGTGTATCGATCAGAAAATTCTGTCCGAATTTCTTTTGAAAAATAAAATTATATTTCTGAAGCACCGCAATCGTATTCTGCGGATTGCCAAGCGTAGGTTCTTTCATATGTTTCCTTCCCAAATCTTTTCTCTTCAAAAACTCCGCGGGATTTCTGCTTCTCTGTGCTCTTCATCCCGCACCTTTTCTTTTCTCATTCTCTAGAGTCCGTATAACTTCCGCGCGTTTTCTTCGGTCTGCAAAATAACTTTCTCTGCCGCAACGCCCTTTAACGCCGCAATCTCTTCCGCCACATAGGGAAGATAAAGGGAACTGTTTCTCTTCCCTCTATGGGGAACCGGAGCAAGATACGGGCAATCTGTTTCCAGCACGATAGACTCTAGCGGAATCTCCTTTGCGACCTCTTTCAGTTTCTTTGCATTCTTAAAAGTTACCACGCCGCCTATTCCGATATAATATCCCATTTTTACATACTCTTTCGCCATCTCCAGAGAATAGGAATAACAATGGATAACGCCGCCCAGTCCCGAACCGTATTCTTTCATGATCTTCATTGTATCCGCTGCCGCTTCACGGCTGTGAATGATCACCGGAAGTTCTTTCTGTCTGGCAAGTCCAAGCTGCCTGACAAACCACTCTTTCTGAAGATCATGATTTTCTTTATCCCAATAATAATCTAAACCGATCTCTCCGACCGCCTTGATCTTCTCTTTATCAAGAAGCTGTTCCATCCTTGCAAACTGTATTGAATCAAGACTTCCGACCTCATCAGGATGAACACCGACAGCGCCGTACATGAACGGATATTGTTCTGTCAGCTTTACAATCTTATCCCATGACGAGATCGTAGAACCGGCATCCACGATCATTCCGATTCCGGCAGCCTGCATTTGTCCGAGAATCTCCTCACGATCTTCATCAAACTGTTCATCATCATAATGCGCATGTGTATCGATTATCATCTTTCAAGATTCCTTTCCCTTCCATTGTCGTTTGTCATTCAAAAAACAAGATCATCTTCTCCCGTTTTCCTTTTTCCCGTCAATCCTCTGATAAAGCTTTCAAACTCGCGGCGATTCCATATAACAGGAACCGGATAAAGAGGATTGGCTTCTTTTTCCGCCCATTTTGCAATCTGTCTGATATCCTCTTTTTTAATCATCTCAGGATATTCCGGAATCTGCATCTGCACTTTCATTCCCTCGATCCACCTGATAAATGCGTCCGCTTTCACACTGTCCGGCGCTTCCGTCGGAGCAAGCTTGCACACATCACTTAATTCCGCCAATTTCTCATGCGCCGCTTCGCCATATGCCCGCATCACATGCGGAAGAAGAACTGCCATCGCCACTGCGTGAGGCGTACCGTACAAACCTCCCACCGCATGTCCGATAGCGTGTACATACCCGACTGCTCCTCTTGTAAATGCTCTTCCAGCATAAAATGCAGCCTGCTGCATCTTTTGTCTCGCTTCAAGATCACTGCCGTTTTCATAGACTTTGATCAGATTATCATAGATCAGTCTGACTGCTTTTCTGCACAATTCTCGCTCTGTATCACTATTATAAGTATCATTTGTATACGATTCCACGGCGTGGCATAACGCGTCCATTCCTGTCGCAGCCGTCACTTCCGGCGGAACTCCCACTGTCAGCTCCGGGTCAAGAACCGCATATTTCGGCATCAAACGCAGATCATTGATCGCTGCCTTATGATGCGCCGCGGCTTCTGTAATCACTGCCGACATCGTCGTCTCCGAGCCTGATCCGGCTGTTGTCGGAACCGCAAACAACATTGGAATCGGCTTCACAACCCGAAACAAACCCTGCATCTGCCGAATCTGTTTATTCGGCCTTCCAATCCGCGCACCGACCGCTTTCGCACAGTCCATCGGCGCTCCCCCGCCAACGGCGATCATACAGTCACAACCATTCTCCCAAAACAGCCGCGCCGCATCTTCAACATTCTCATCTGTCGGATTTTGTTCCAGCTTATTGTAAATGACATACAAAAGACCCTGCTCTTCCATCTCTTCAAGCAATCCGTCAAGAAGTCCCCGCCCGATCAGCGTCGGACCTGTAACAACAAGCGCCTTCTTTAATCCCCTTCTCTTGACCGCCGCCGGAAGATGCCGGATCGCGCCTGCACCTTTCATCAGTTTCGGCGTACGCCACGGGATCACAGACACACCTGCTTTCATAACCCGCTGAAACATTCTGCAATATAGTTTCTTGATGCTTTTCTTCGTTGTCATATATATGCATCCCCTTATTAAATTTACATTATTATACTCGCATCATTTATGTATGAATAGAAACTTTTTTCTTTCTCCCCATTATCTTTTCACAAAATACTCTTCATACCATACAAGGAATGTGTAGATCGTCCACACTTTTCTCCAATTATCCGAATTGCCTCCCACATACTCATCGAAAATCGCCTGAATCTCATCGATATGAAAGAATTTCTCTGCGATATCACTTGCAAAAAGCCTCCGCACATCTGCATTGTATCGTTCGTCAGCCATCCAAATACGAATCGGCACTATGAATCCAAGCTTCTTTCGAAATGCGATTTCTTCAGGAAGCACTTTCGCCGCCGCCGTACGAAGCGCAACTTTATTCTGTTCCTCATTCACTTTATACTCTGACGGCATCCTTGACGCAATATCAAAAATCCTTCTGTCGGTCAGAGGCATTCGGATCTCAAGTCCTGCTGCCAGACTCATCTTATCCACATTAAGATAAATATCCCCCTCAAGCCAAATCTGAATATCGACATCCGACATCTTCGTCAATGGATCAAGACCTTCCGTCTCTTCGTAAATGCCCCTTGCAAGTTCGATCGGAAGTACATCAGGATCATACGTTTTCAAGATTCGTTTCTTCTCATCTTCTTTCATGATATTCGTATTGCCGACATAAAACGTCTTCAGATTCTCTCCGTATCGCTCTGCATTCCGATACATATTATATCCGCCGAAAAATTCATCCGCACCCTCGCCCGAATAACAGATCTTCGTATGCTTCGCCGTCTCCCTGCATGCAATCGCAAACGCGATAGCCGAAGCATCTCCCAGCGGCTGCTCCATATTATACATCACATATGGAACAATACCGAAATATTCTTCCGGTGTAATCAGACAGCGGAGATTTTTTCTTCCCAAAATATCTGCCGTCTGCTTCGCCAATCCCGATTCGTCAAACCGCTCTTCCTCATATCCGCAGGAATCCGTTGTCTCCACATCTGACATCGCCAATACATAAGAAGAATCAACGCCGCCGGATAAGAACGATTCTGCATACTCTTCTTTCGTCTTCACCTCCGGCATGATCTCCCCTACCGTCCTGTGAATCTCATCCGCCCACTGCTCCAAAGTCCGACTCTTATCAGGATGAAATTCCGGCATCCAGTACCGACTGACAGAAAGTCTGCCATTCTGCCAGATAAGATATCTGCCGGGAAGCAGCTTTTTCAGTCCTCGGAAAAACGTGTTCTCTCCCGCCACATAGGTCAGACTCAAATAAAGCTGAAGCATTTCTTCATTTAATTCTTTCACGAATCCCGGCTGTTCCATGATCCCCCGGATTGTCGTCCCATACAACAAGTTCCCATCCGCCGTCTCATAATAATAAAACGGCTTTGTTCCGAACTGATCGCGCAGACAAAACAGTTTTTGCTCCTCTTCATCCCACAGCGCAAATGCAAACATCCCATGCATATGATCCGCCATCTCATTGCCCCATGTCTCATACGCCTTCACAAGGATCTGCTCTTCACGCTCTTCTCTTGTCAGATCAAGAGAGATCTCCAGCCTCTCGCAAAGTTCTTCCCAGTTTCTTATATGACCTCTGTATTCTTTTACTTTTATCATCTGTTTTCACTCCCAACTGCATACCGCCTTTTGCGGACGGCAGCGCCAACTCTTCTGTTACACGGCTATTATAAACGAAAGCCTGCGATGTTACAAGAATCAAAAAAGATCATAATTCCGGCGCATACACTGCTTTCGTTCTCTCGCCTTCCCCTTGGAGTTCCACCTCGGGGAAACTCTGAATATAAGGTTTGAATTGTGAGAATCCATAGTCCCGCACCTTGAAATCACCAAACTTCAGCCGGATCCTGTTTCCAAGCGCGCTCAAAGGAATCCCGTTTTCACCGCTTGTTTTGATCTGATACAAAATGTATTCTTCTACCATTTCTTTCCTGCTCTTATCCTCATAGAGCGCAACAGACACTTTTGTCCCTTCCTGAATCAGCATCAGTCTCGGAAGAGTTTCCAGAAATTTAGACAGCAGACTATATCCGTAACGGCGAACGTCGAAATCAGGATACAGCTTGACCAGTCTGCTTCCGACTTCTCCAAGTCCGGTTTCCCTGTCGTTGTTTTTATTTTCTGTAATAATCTTTACAACAGCCTCTTCCACCTGCTCTCTTGTCGCCGAGATCATTTTTTTCGTTTCTTTTCCGCTCACTGCATGAAGTCCCACTTTCTCTTCACGCTCTGCCGCTCCCATCATATTATCTTCCAAAAGAAGCTCCAATTCCGTAAAGATCTCGCACGCCTTGCGAAACGGAAGAGGAGTTTTCGCCTCTCCCATCCCAATCACCCGTTTCCCGCTCTCCCGCAGGCGACTGGCAAGTCTTGTAAAATCACTGTCGCTTGAGACAAGACAAAATCCTTCCAGTTCACTTGCATACAGCATATCCATCGCATCAATGATCATTGCGGAATCTGTTGCGTTTTTCCCATAAGTATAACTGAACTGCTGGATCGGAGTAATAGAATTCTGTAAAAGTTCTTCCTTCCATCCGGCGCTGTTCGGGCGCGTCCAGTCTCCGTAAATCCTCTTGTACGTCACGTTTCCGTATTTTGACAATTCATCTAAAATCGGCTTAATATATTTTGCTGATACATTATCCGCATCGATCAAAAGCGCGAATCTTTCTTCCATTCCATGTATACCTCACCTTCCATATTTTTCCAAGTAAACGCTTTGCTTTCATAAATCATATAACTGTGTGCCGATCCTTCTTTCGGAATAGACACCGACCCCGGATTCAGATACATGTACTGTTTTCCGCTCCCGTCCGTTCTCTTCTCACACGCAGGCACATGTGTATGCCCGTTCAATAAAATATCCCCATTCTTCAGCGGCGGAAGACTGTTCGGATGATATACATGACCATGCGATGCAAAAATCATGTCCATCCCTTCAAACTGAAAAATGCCGTACTCTGCCATGATCGGAAATTCTAAAACCATCTGATCTACTTCGGTATCGCAATTTCCTCTCACACAAACCAGTTCCTCTTTCACTTCATTCAACATTCGGATCACTTCCTTCGGCGCGTATCCTTCCGGCAGATCGTTACGAGGACCGTGATATAAAAGATCTCCCAAGATCAGCAGCCTATCCGCTTTTTCTCTCCGATATGCCTGCAGCATCTGCCCGCAATATACCGCCGAACCGTGTATGTCTGACGCAATCATCCATTTCATATTTTTTCCCCACATATTTAGATTTGACAGTTTTAAACTATATAAAACATTGTTCCTGTCCCTTTATTTTATCATTTTAACATAACCCTTCTGTTTTTGTAAATCTGCCCTCTTGACAAGCGTGCTATATTATAGGTGTAACAAAGAAACACACTTAACAATACCTGCTTGATACAAGTCGAAGGCTGCTAAGCGTAATTCAGTGAATTTGGAGGAAAAGATAAATGAATACTTTAAAAGCTGAAAAACGAGACATGTCAATCAAAGCAAAAAAATTAAGACGGGAAGGATATGTAACCGGCTGTATCTTCGGACGCGAAATGGAAGAATCAATTCCGCTCAAGATGGCAAAAAGTGATATCGACCGCCTGTTAAAAGAGGAAGGAAAGGGTGGAAGAGTCCGCCTTGAAATTGACGGCACCGCCTATGATGCGCTCATCAAAGAAGTAGATTTTAACCCGCTCAAAGGATTCGTAGATGAAATCGATTTTCAGGCGCTTGTCAGCACAGAGAAGGTACATTCTTCCGCAGAGATCCATTTGCTCAACACAGACAAACTTATCGCAGGAGTTCCGCAGCAGATGCTCCACGAAGTTGATTTCAAGGCTCTGCCGTCCGCACTTGTTGAAAAAATCGACCTGGACGTAGGAGATCTGAAGGTCGGAGACACGATCCGTGTGAAAGACCTTGATATTACAAAAATTGAAAATTTGGACGTAACAACCGATCCTGATACAACGGTTGTCACCATAACAGAAATACACGCGTCTGCTTCAGACGATGATACTGATTCAGAAGAAAACGCCGACGCCTGATCTGATAAATCAAAACAAACATGTGCTTTCTAGCCCTCACCTTGTAATAGACTGTAAACAAAGTACACGTTTGCCCCGTTCCGGAAACCTGACGCACAGTGGAGATTTGCCTCCCAGATCATCCCACTTCGTGCGCGGCAAAGGGAACGGGGCATTTTTGTATATCATAATCTCCACAGTCGATATGCCTGTTCTGCCGCCGCCTCCATGTTTGCCTTTGCATTTTCCGGCTTCATCGCCTCTTCAAGAGTAACCGCCTCCCTTAATATCGGAAAAAATGCATCGATCCCCTGCTCGTTGCATGCTCCGGCATCAGGCGCAGCAGTCCCTGTAAATGCGATAACCGGTTTTCCATACTTCTTTGCAAGCTTCGCAATCCCAATCGGAGCTTTTCCCATGGCAGTCTGCCCATCCATACGCCCTTCTCCGGTAATAACTAGATCCGCCTTCGCAATTTCCTTTTCTAATCCGGTTTCTTTTATCACAATTTGGATGCCGGACTCCAACTGCGCTTCCATAAACGCAAGAAATGCAAATCCCAGACCGCCTGCTGCTCCTGTGCCGGGATACATAGGATCTGCTTTCGGAACTTTTTTCTTCACCAAAGACGCATAAGAAAAGAGAAGTCGATCTAACCTTTCGGTCATTTCTTTATCTGCGCCTTTCTGCGGACCATATACCGCACTTGCGCCTGTTTCTCCACACAGTACGTTCGTCACATCACAGGCGATCTTGAATCTGCATTCTGCTAATCCGGGGATCACATGGTCATCTGTGATCTCCGCCAGTTCTTCCAACCCCAATGCCCCAGTCGGAATCTGCTCCCCGTTTTCCTTCAAAAGGCCAAAACCCAAAGCCTGAAGCATTCCTGCTCCCCCATCATTCGTCGCACTGCCTCCGATCCCGATAATAAATCTTCTGCATCCGTTTACAACCGCATCTTTGATCGTCTCTCCCACTCCATAAGTTGTCGTATAAAGAGGATTGCGTTCCTCAGGCAGAAGAAGCGTAAGGCCTGCCGCCCCTGCGATTTCAATCACCGCCGTCTTCTCTTCTTCACCCTCGATCACACCATACTCACATATGACCGGCTTCCCTAACGGTCCCGTCACTTTGACCTTCCGAATGATCCCGTTCATACCGGACACCAGCGCTTCTACCGTTCCCTCGCCTCCGTCTGCCAAAGGTCTGACCCGCACTTCCGCTTCAGGATCAACTTTGTGAATGCCCTTTGCGGCAGCTTTCCCAGCCTGCACCGAAGTCATACTTCCTTTAAATGAATCTATCGCCGCCACAATTTTCATAAATACATTCATTCCTTTCCCTTCGCTCAGAAATAAGCATTATAAAAATGTTTTCCCAAACTTATTTTTCATTATAGAAATACCTTTAATGTACACAGAGTATCATTTCTTCTCTTACATTTCAAATGTTTTTATAAGACATCGAATGCATGTATAGGATTACATAATCCGAGGCATAAAACTTTAAATTGCCCTTTGTATTCAGATAAATCAAAACAATATTCATTCAACTCAGTATTATATGAAAAACTATCTTTTATATCACTGGACACATTGGTAATAAACACATATTGAGCCTCATAATTACTTTCCGGGAACTCATTCTTTATCAATCTATCTTTCCGATTAATAATATTAAGGGATTGTATCAGATTACTCCCCAAATTCTCTAAAACAACCTTTATAATGGGTTTTCCGTCTTTGTTTAGCACTTTACTCTTTTCAAGATTGATCTTTAGTAAAATTAAGTCTGCAATACTCATGGACTTTGTTAATTTTGTTTCACCCTTTGTACTTTCATCCTTTTTGGCTAATTCGTCTTTTATTCCCGCCATTTTCTTTGCCTCCTGAAAATATACAAAAATAAGAGGCAGACTGTTACATCCACCTCTTAATCTTTGTTTCCTCTATTCCTTTTCGGTTAAATATTTTTCTACTGCTTCCAGAAAAACCTTTGCACTTGCAAGCTGGTTCTCCGTTTCTTTTCTTCCGACTATGAAAAAATCATCATAGTCTGATTTTTCTCTCAAAAAGGAGCAGCTTTTTATAATTACGGATAGCTCCTTATCCATGATACCTTCCTTAATGTATTCCTTATTGAAATATGCAATCACTCCCGAATGTTTGGAAGAATCAAAACCTTTTAAAATATTCATAGCTCTCATTGCATGAAAGATTGCATAATAGGAACGGTTTAAAGAAGTTTTATACTGACCAATCTTCAAGTTGTCCTCCGCTGCCGAAAGCATTTCTTTTGCCCGTTCCATACGGTATCCCGCTAATTCTCTTAAGCTGCTTTCCACAAAACGATACCTTCCTCTCTGACATGCTTATAGAAAGGAAGAATATCTCCCCATTTTTCCAACTGTTCTTCCTGAATATCAACGATTGAAAACACTCTGTTGTATTGGATATCCATTTCAGCAGACCAGCGGATAAATTGTTCCTTCTCAACTTCCCCCATATCTTTTCTCATAATAATTGCAATATCGATATCACTTTCTTCTGTGGCTTCATTCCTTGCAACAGAACCGTATAAGATAATCGTCTGAATATCATCACCAAAAATCAACCTCAGCCCATGAATCAGGTCTTCTTTCATTTTTTCAGATAACATTCGTCTCACCTCTTTCTGTGATAATTATTTTTACCCAAATAGTATTTCTGTATATCTACATATTATCATAACCAGTTATATCAAACAATCCAAATATTCTAATTTAGATCCATCAATATGTGGGGTTACAATATGTAATTCGTTTTATCTAAATTTCTCCGTTTTAATTGTGTTTCTAAACATTTATAGTCCTCCGGTGATAATTCAACATATAGCCCTTTCATTTTTCCCAAGTTGGACAAATTCTGGACATTCCGATTTGGTACTTTTTTGGTACTTTTCTTGATTTCCTGCTACTACCGTGTTATACTAGCAGACGTTGCAAAGCCTACAAAAACCAAGGTCTATCAGGCTTGCCGCCGATTTCCGGCGTTAAATGAATCGAGTGTTCGAGACCTTCCACTCGTAAAACAAAACTAAAGGAGAACTAAAAAATGAAAACAACTCAACAAAACAAAGTGCTTTTCATGGCACAAGCGGCAATGATCGCCGCGATCTATGTCGTACTGACTATGCTTGGTGCATCTTTTGCATTCGGAGAAGTGCAGATCCGTTTTTCGGAAGCGCTGACTGTTCTCCCCGCACTTACGCCTGCGGGTATTCCCGGAGTATTTTTAGGCTGTCTTATCAGCAACATATTAGGCGGAGCGATTTTACCGGACATTGTTTTCGGAAGTATCGCTACATTGATCGGAGCTTTATTTACATGGCAGCTTCGCAATAAGAGCAAATACCTCGCGCCGATCCCTCCGATCATCGCAAATGCGCTCATCGTTCCGTTCATTTTAAAATACGGCTACGCAGTGCCTCTTCCGATTCCATTTATGATGCTGACGGTCGGACTCGGAGAAATTATTTCCTGCGGCGTTCTCGGAATGATTTTGTACACTGCACTAAATAAATACAAAGGCGTTTTATTCAAACCTTCTGTTTCATAAGTCACCGGAAGTGCCAAAAGCACATTTCAGAATTATAAGCAGTCGCCAAGTTCTCGGGCAAGCCCGGACTTTGGCTCATCGCCGCTGCAAAAAACCGCGAGATACGATTTTTCGGTATCCCGCGGTTTTTGTTTTATCTTTCTTTTCTGTTTTGTTTTTCTATTTTTATCTAATGTATCCGATAAATGTGTTTCCTCCGGCTTCTGCCATATTTGACATTTCGTCCATACCGACCGTATGTGACTCTCCCGTATTCGGATCTACATATGTGATATCTGTCGTTGTGTATCCGGTCAGAAGCACCGCATGTCCGGATTCAAGAATAGCGATCATCGGACAGCCTCTGTTGATCACATAAAGAACCTGATCAAGCGCACAACCTGTCAGATCCAGCCGTTGAGCCTGATACTGTTCCATGTAACGTTCACACGCTTTAAGAGAACTTTCGCCTTCTTCACACTGAAACGATCCCGCCTCTGTCGAATATACGAGATCTCTGTTCCCCTTTTCCCAAACATATTTTTGTTCCGAAGAGATTACAACGCCTGATACTTGCTCCGCCTTTTGCACCGCATATCCGGCTTTATTATAAACAGCCGCCAATTCTCCCATACCGTAAACATAATACTTTTCTTCAAGCTCTTTTCCTTTCGGCTCAATCGTCAATGTTTTTTTACTGATCTGATATTCCGGTTTTTCATTTCGCTTCTGTTTCTGCTTCAGCTCATCTGCAAAAGTAAAACGTATCTGTTTACCTGCATCTTCCGACACATACGTCTCAAGAGAGATTTTTGACTCCCTGCGTTCTGCGTTGTTCGTCACATATTCCTGCTTTGTGGAATTATAAGTCTCACCGTCTTTTATGACACGGTTAAACGTCAGCAGATTGCCGTCGATCAGAACGTCCGTCGTATAGATATTCTGCTCTGTAAAATTATACTGCGCCGCTTCTTTATTCTGCGCATTTCTAATCTGCACTTCGTACATCGGACTGATCTGTTCCCCTGACACCGTCGTCCCTGCATCCGCTGATCTGACCTTTCCATACACGAAGTCTCCGTTAATAAATCCAAGAGGCCGTAAGGCTTCCCCCTCCTCTGCATTAATCGTATAATCGTCTCCGCTCTTCAAATTCATAATATGAAGCTTCACCGACTTATTTTCTTTTTTCGAAGTCTGATACACCATAAGATGGCCGTCATCTGATACAGCATACTGATCATCCGTCAGATTTTCTGCAAGAACTTTTTTCTCATCTTCTTTCAGATTGATCCGATACAGCGTCCCGTCCGCAAGAACGTGCAGAAGCGATGTGCCTTGATTGTAATACACCATCTTGCCCAACTCTTCTTCTGCAATGGCAAAAGATTTCGTACTTGTGATAAACGCCTTCTCTTCGATCATATTTTCAGCGGCATCATAATAATAGATACCAACGCCTACTTCCCCTTCATGGCTTCCCCTTGCCATATATCCATAGACAGCAAAGGTTACGTTATTTTTATTGTCCAGACTGATCACACGTACTGCATGCTGATCGTTCTGTCCCCGGGTATCTCTGCCTTCCTGATCTGCCATCGCAAATACTTTCGTCAGCTTTCCTTTCTTTGACTCGTACAGCCATAGCTCCCTCGCCTGCACAAACGCAGCAGAAGTCTGATCTTTATTCAGTTCATAGGAAAGATCCGGCGAAACGATGCCGAGCATGATCCCATTTTCATCAAAATCACTTTCTTCCCCGTCAAATATCTGTTCCATATCCCGGTTATAATCCAGCAGATAAATCGTATCTACCAGAAATCTCACTCTGAAAAACTCTTTTACGTTATAAATATTTGTCACACCGTCTTCATCCGTACAGGCAACTTTATACTTTGCAAGGATTGATGTATATACCGTATTACTTTCCTTGATATTCCACTCTACGTCACCGATCACAGACGGAGACAGATTTCCCCACTGCACATGAGTAATATCTGAATGGATATTGACCGTTTGATACGTTGTATTATCACTTTGCTCATTCGGCTCTAAATATGACGTAATCTCTTCTGTCGCTTCCTGATGAAGCGCCTTTGTATGAAAATCCTTTGCAAATGCAAGACATTGATCTGTCGTCACTTCTTTCGGACGTACGATGCGGGTATAATAACCGGCTGTTTTCCCGTTTTGAGAAAGATTCGTATCAAGCATTATTTTCAGAACCGCTTCCGGCGTCTCCTCTGATAAGATCCCGCTCAGATCCAGCTCTGCCTCAGAAGTATCTTTCGATATCTTCACAGTTCCTTTTGTATACTGCTTCGTTCCGTCAAGAGAATATACTTCGTATTTCAGCTTACTGATCTCATTCCCATATTTCTTCGTCTTCACTGTCAGCGAACCGTTACTCTCAAGAGGAGTAATCGTATCACGCACAGCCGGTATATCCATCTTCTTCACATAACCAAGCAAAGGATTGACTTCCGTTTCCCCTACATAAAAAGAAACTCTCGGCAATGACGCGGCGCCCATGTCAGCCGCATCATCCGGCACATCCCAGTTGATGACAAGACTTGAAATGAGGATCGCCGCAAAAAACACAACGATCAGCACCCCTGCTTTCATGACTTTTTTCTTCATTCTCTGTTATTCTCCCCTTTATCCGCCAGCAGTCTCCCCAAAGCCGGCTCGATCTGCAAAAACTGTTCGCATTTCTCTATCACTGTTTTTGCTTCTGCTCTTGTATCTGTTTTTCCTTCTCCGCATACTGTTCTGTTTTTCTTCTCTGTTTTGACTGCTCGAAGAAGAATATTTTTCGGCGTATGCTCCATATCGATAAATTCGATCACCTGCGTATCATACCCTTCGCTTTCTAAATATTTCGCGCGAAGTCCGTCTGTCACCAAAGCTGCAAAACGCTCTCTGAGCAGTCCGTAATCCATAATCGGAGCTAAACATCCGTCATATCCATGCACTTTCTCTGCCTCGGCAAACTGCCCATTGATCTCATGCTGACAGCACGGCACTGACAAGATCACTTTCGCATTCCAGCCAACCGCCTTGGCAAGAGCATAATCTGTCGCCGTATCGCATGCATGGAGTGTCACTACAAGATCCACTTCCTTTACACCTTCATAATCGGCAATATCTCCGACCATAAAGTGAAGTTTTTCATATCCGTATTTTTCCGCAAGCCCGCTGCACCGATGAATGACGTCTTCTTTCAAATCAAGCCCGATCACATTAATATCAAAACCTTTCAGTTCCTTTAAGTAATAATACATCGCAAATGTGAGATAAGATTTCCCACAGCCAAAATCTAGAATCGTCAGTTCCCTGCCTCTGTCAAGCTGAGGAAGAATATCTTCAATAAATTCAAGAAATCGATTAATCTGTCGAAATTTGTCAGTTTTTGTCCGAACGATCTTCCCTTCCTCAGTCATCACTCCAAGGTCATGTAAAAACGGAACAAAAATTCCCTCTTCCAAAATGTATCGTTTCTTTCTGTCATGAGACAGATCCGCCTGCGCAGCTTCACATTTTCGCTTTTTCATCTTGACGGACACTTTTCCTTTCTTACTTACAAGGATCGTATATTCTGCCTTCACCGTCTCGATCTGCATCTGTCGGAAATTTTCCATATATTCCGTCAATAACCGCGCCGCCTGTTCGGCATCCTCGTTTGCATGAAACGCCTGTTTCTTCGTAAACGTCTCAATCTGAAATATCAGCCGCCCGTTTTTCTCAAGGGGACGCACCTTCGCCTTTATCACCGCGTCTTTTACTCTCGGATTACTGAGTACCGCACGGATAAAATCTCTATTTAAAACTTCTTTCAGCAATGTAAAAATCTCATTCATTATTCAACCTCTGTCCATCTTAGCTTTAAATGATTTAACCACGATCCTCCACGAGAAATCCTTTGTCTCTCAACATATTTTCAATCAGATCCAGCGTCTCCTCACTGTCTGCTTCCACTTTATGATAATGATAATCCGAAGTAATATTTTTCAGCGGACTTGATTTTCCCTTTCGGATATCTTCCATAAATTCCGTCACTTTTCTGCGGGATGTAATATTGATCTCGGCTTCCATATGACCGTAAACTCTGTGATTGATCATCACATTCCGAACAATTCCACCCAAATCAATGATTTCCGTCAGCTCTTCTTCCACCTGCTCATCCGTATGCTTCACCTTGAACACACGGCTTACCGCTGCCGGCTCATTAATGATATACCCTCGATTCGTAGAGATAATATCATGTCCCGCCGCCCGTATCAGGGCAATATCCTGTACGATCACCTGACGGCTCACATCATATGCCGCCGCCAGCACTTTGCCGGGAACAGGCGCCGCGCTGCTTCGGATCTGATCTACGATCCCTTTTCTTCTGTCAGAGCCTGTCATCTGACGTCCCCCTTAACAGCATGCAGGTTTTTCATTGAAATGTCAAGTATCGGAGCCGAATGGGTCAATGCTCCGCTTGAAATATAATCTACTCCAAGTTCTGTCAGCCGCGCAATATTTTCTTTCGTCACATTTCCTGAACACTCTGTCTGCGCCCTGCCGTCAATAACTTTGATCGCTTCTTTCATCTCGTCTGCAGACATATTATCGAGCATAATAATATCCGCGCCCGCCTCAACAGCTTCTCTTACCATATCAAGATTCTCTACTTCGATCTCGATCTTACGCACAAACGGCGCATATTCTTTCGCCATCTTCACCGCCTGAGCCACTCCGCCTGCCGCTCCGATATGGTTATCTTTAAGCAGAACTCCGTCAGACAGATTATATCTATGATTATATCCGCCTCCGGCTGTAACCGCATATTTCTCAAAAATGCGCATATTCGGCGTTGTTTTCCTTGTGTCTAAAAGTTTTGTCTTCGTTCCCTTTAAAAGTTCCGTTACAGAATGTGTATATGTTGCGATACCGCTCATTCTCTGAAGGTAGTTAAGCGCTACACGCTCACCGGAAAGAAGCACTCTGATATCTCCCTTTACTTTTCCCATGAGCTGTCCTGATTTTACCTCATCTCCATCCTTGCAGTAAAGCTCTGTTTTTGTATTTTCATCCAAAAGTTCGAATACTCTTGAAAAAACATCCAATCCGGCAATAATTCCATCCTGTTTGCAGATCAGATCCACCTCTCCTGAAACCGCCTCTTTCATCACCGCGTTTGTACTTACGTCCTCGCTTGAGATATCCTCTTTCAGCGCCTCCATGATCAAATGATCTGCCTGTAATTTCATCGTAATCTTATTCACGTTTTTTCTCCTTTTCCCATTTTCTATTCCACTGTTCCTTTTTCGCCTGCATTTTTATCTGTTTTCTTTTCGCCGCGATTTTTTATCTGTCTTCCCTTTCGCCCTCAATCTTTTCATTATTTCTCTTTTTTCAATATGTTTTCGTCCGTTTTATTTAACTTCCAATCTGACGATCTTCTGCGCCGCCCTTTTTGCAAACACAAGGCTTTCCAATAACGAATTGCTTGCCAGACGATTCGCCCCATGAACGCCGTTGCAGCTCGTCTCTCCCGCCGCAAACAATCGTTCCATCGATGTCTGACTGTCACTGTCCACCCAAATACCGCCCATAAAATAATGCTGGGCAGGAACGACCGGAATCGGCTCTTTCGTCACATCGTATCCTTCTTCCCTGCATCGTCTGTATATATTCGGGAAATGATTTAAGATCATTTCTTCTCCTATATTTTCCATAGACAGCCATACATAGTCTGTCCCATCCTTTTCCATCTGTTCACGGATTGCTTTCGTCACCACATCTCTCGGAAGCAGTTCATTGACAAAACGATTTCCCGATTTATCAAGAAGAACCGCGCCCTCTCCGCGCACTGATTCGGAAATCAGGAATCTGCGCCCCGGTTTTTTCGAATAAAGCGTTGTAGGATGAATCTGCACATAGTCCGTATGCTCCAGTTTGATTCCATGCTTTCTCGCAATCTCAAGAGCGTCCCCCGTCAAATGCGGAAAATTCGTGGAATGGCGGTACAGTCCTCCGATTCCGCCGCTCGCAAGAATTGTATATCCTGCCCGGACTTCTCTTTGCGTTCCGTCTTGATCCTTCATGACGATTCCTCGGCACACGCCGTCTTCCTCTATAATATCCGTCATTGTTGTATATTCAAAAATCTCTGCATTTTCCAGTTCTTTTACTTGCGCTAACAGCTTACTCGTAATCTCTTTCCCGGTAATATCTTCATGAAATAAAATTCTCGGACTGGAATGCGCGCCCTCTCTCGTATATTCATATGTACGAGAAATATCGCTGTCGCCGACCGGTTCATTTCCGCCTTCCGCTCTCCGCTCGAACTCAACTCCGTACCCGATCAATTCCCGAATAATTTCCTGTGAGCTTCGAATCATAATATCAACTGATTCCTCGCGATTCTCATAATGTCCGGCGCGCATTGTATCTTCAAAATAGCTGTCATAATCGCTTTCGTCGCGCAGCACACAGATTCCGCCCTGTGCCAAAAACGAATCGCTGCTTTCTAAATCTGACTTTGTGATCATCATGATCTTAAAATCACGCGGCAGATGTAAAGCGGCAAACAATCCGGCAACTCCTGTCCCGACAATGACCGCGTCAACCTGCTCCTGTTTCTCTTTTATTTTCTCCATATCAACTTCCTTTGGTTCCCCCGAATCTTATTTTCCGTTTTCCTGTTCCTTCCGCTCTCTTTTTGTTTCATCTTCCATTCTTTCAGACAGCTTTCCCTCTCTTGACAATCCTCATCGTCTTGCAAGATCAAACACCTTTTAAGGCAGTTTCTGATTATTTTGCAAGATCAAGCATTTTCTCCAGCGGTTTTCTGGAAGCAGAACGAAGGGCATCCTCCATCTGAACTTCATTTTCTCCGGTTTTCAGAACATGCGCGATCTTCTCCAACGTAATCATCTTCATATCCTCACAGACAGGCTCTGTCTTTGTAAAATAAAACTTCTTATCAGGATATCGCTTTTCAAGTTCGTATCTCACACCATTCTCTGTACAGATAATAAATTCTTCTGCATCACTTTCTCCCGCATAATCGATAATCCCCGATGTACTTCCGATATAATCGGACAGATCAAGAAGATCCTTCGGACATTCGGGATGTGTCAGCACTTCCGCATTCGGATGTTCTGCTTTTGCCTGTTTTAATTCCTCGATTTTTACTTTCTCGTGGATCGGACAATATCCTTCATTGTACACAAAATTCTTCTCCGGTGTCTGCTCTGACACAAAATGTGCCAGATTCCGATCCGGGATAAAGAAAATATTTTTATTAGGCAGAGCCTTTACGATCCGAACAGCATTAGCTGAGGTCACGCACACATCCGACAGTCTTTTTAATTCCGCCGTCGAATTAATATAACAGACAACTGCCAAATCCTCGTATTTTTCTCTCATAGCTCTGATCGTTTCCTCATCCGCCATGTGCGCCATCGCACAGTCCGCCTTTGCATCCGGCATAAGAACAGTCTTCTGTGGATTCAGTACTTTCGCGCTTTCTCCCATAAATGAAACGCCGCAGAACACAATCGTCTGCTCTTCCAGCCCTACGGCAACCTTGCTTAAATAAAAAGAATCTCCTATATAATCCGCAATTTCCTGCACTTCCGGTCTTACATAATAATGTGCCAGTATGACTGCATTCTTTTCCTTTTTCAACTGTTCGATCTCTTCTCTAATCGTCATTTGTATACCCTTTCCCGCATGAAATCCATACGCCTTTGTTTCTGTCGTGATGCTCATTATAACACTTGGGTTTACAAATGACAAGACAGTTGTGTTTTCAGTAATATTTTCAATCCATTCATTCCTGCCAATAATAACAAAAACCCGGAAGATTACTCTTCCGGGTTGAGAGGCGCAGACCGGAT